>NZ_LR134289.1:5337500-5606922 GCF_900636535.1 Chryseobacterium gleum | reverse complement strand
TTTTAAGCCCCGATTATTCTTTGTTTGTACTGTGTTTAGAAGGAAGACAAAGGTCTAATTTTTTCTTTTCAAAAAAAAATATTGCAGGTATTGATTATTTAAAAATATATTTGTATGTATAATTTAGCACCTAAAATGATACACACAACACACTCAATACGAGTACGTTACGCAGAAACAGATCCCATGAAATACGTATACTACGGAAACTATGCAACGTACTTCGAAGTGGCGAGAGTTGAGCTCTTCAGAAGCATAGGAATCTCATACGATGAAATTGAAAACCAAGGAATTTGGCTTCCTGTTTCGGACTACAAAATTAAGTATATCCGACCAGCTTTGTATGATCAGAAATTAGAAATTCATACTTATGTTAAAAAAATTCCGGGAGTAAGAATTGAATTTGAATATGAAATTTACAATGAAGAGCATATTAAAATAACAGAAGCGTCCACTACTCTATTCTTTCTGGATGCAAAAATCAATAAGGTAATCAAATGCCCGGACTTTCTGATGGAGCTTATTGAGAAAAACTGGAAAGAAAATTAACTGCGGTTTTTAGTTTGAGAGTGGCAGGGTTTGAAGATTTGAGAGTTTAAGGCTTAAGGTCCTGAATTTAATGTAAAAGGTAACCAGGAACAAAGACGACTCGCAATTCATAATAAAAGAACCCCGTAATACACACTCTATTTATGAATTAATTCGCACCTTTGTATCTCTATTTACTATCCCTTATATTATACACTATGAAGATTGCTTTTTTGGGACCTCATGCCAGTTTTACACAGCTTGCCGCTGCTCAGCTTTTTCCTGATGACGAATTGTTGCCACAAGCCAGCATTCTGGATTGTTTCAATGCCGTTGAAAACGGAGAAGCCGTAAAGGCAGTAGTGCCATTGGAAAACTCTATTGAAGGAACCGTATCTATGACGCTGGATTATTTATATAAGACCCCGTCTATTAAAATTGAGGCAGAAGCAGTAATGCCGATTGCCCATCATCTGATGATTCATCCGGAAAATTCCATTGAGAATATCGAAAGAATATATTCGCACCCACAAGCCCTGGCACAGAGCTTTCATTTTCTGGATACTCATTATAAGGAAATTCCTAAACAGGACTTTTCATCTACCGCAGCAGCGGCTAAATTTGTTTCGGAAAATCCAGACACTCCTATTGCGGCAGTTGCTAATCAGTTTGCAGCTAATTTGTATGGCTTGAAAATTATCAACCGTAATATTCAGGATTTTGAACAGAATCATACCCGGTTCATCATTATTTCCAAACAGCAAAACAAATATCAGAATGTTCAGCTGGAAACTTTGGGCGAAAAATCCGGCATGCTGATTACTCTTCCGGAGGATCACCCCGGCGGGCTTCATCAGGTTTTATCAGTGTTTGCATGGAGAAAGATGAACCTGAGCAAAATTGAGTCCAGAACGTTAAAGACAGGTTTAGGAAATTATTTCTTTTTTATCAATGTTGAAGGTCCGTGGCAGGAAGTTTTACATGGGAACGCACTGCAGGAGCTTGAATCAATCAATGTCAACGTTGATTTTCTTGGAAATTACAAAGAATTTCTTCTGGAAAGCTAGAAAAAACACCATAAATAGGATTAAAAACACTGTCATTCGGGCAGTGTTTTTTTGTTATTTGCTACTAAAAACACAAAAAATTAAAAAAATTTCACAATAAATCACCACACTGACCAGTTGTTCCGGACTACACAAAAATAACCCACACATTGGGGAGAATTATATTTTGTTAAAACCCTCATAAACAATGTATTAATTCAAAAATAAATATAATAAGTCGTAATTAAATTATGAGGTAATTTTAACTAAAAAATAAACATATGTTTAAATATATTACAAAGTTTTAATGTTAAAATTATAGATTTCACAATGTCGGGTATAATTTTTATTGTATATTTGCTTAGCAACTAATTAAAAAATCTTGATCATGAAAACTAAACTTTACAGCTTACTGTTAGCATGCGCAACTTTACCTTTATTCTCTCAAGTAGGTATTAATACGGAAAACCCCAGTGCAACTTTAGACATAAACGGAAATGCAAAGATCCGTACTACTCCAGCGGCTCCTGCATTAACCGGGTATCAGGTACTTGGTATCAATAATGCCAATTCAGAAGTATCTTCGATTGATCCTCTTTTGATCTATGCGGCTGCCAACACCAACACCTCAGTATATGCAGCAAAGAAAACAGCAGGAATCAGTCTTTTAAGCCTTGGACTTTTTCCTTCGGGATTCAGAGCTGTGAACTTCCTGGCAGCAGAAAGAACCATAGGATCTGCCAGCTTATTCAGTGACACAGATAATACGTATACCATTCCATCCACAGGTGTATATGCTGTAGGCTTCACATTCCGTTATGGAACAGGTCTCCAGGCTTCCTTGTTAGCCAATAACCCGGGAGTTGGTATCGTAAGAACCCGAGCTGGTGTAGCCACTACGATAGACAGCCGTCCGTTCAGTGGAGCCAACCTGATTTTATTAAGTCTTACGATTTCAGAAAGTACCCTTAGTTCAGTTTATTCCTTCCAGGCAGGAGACAAAGTTTCATTTGGACTTGTCGGATCAACAGCATTAGACGTAGGCCTATTAGGATCCAGTGTTGCTTCTTTCTACATTTACAAGATATCTAATTAGTAAAAACATATTGTTAGTTATATACGGTTGATCCATCACATTTCTGTGATGGATTAATTTTTGGTTATATTTGATAAAAACTATGAAATGAATGAGTATCTCTTTATTATATTAATCATTATCGTTGTTCTTATTTTCAATAATCTGAATACCAGAGTCAGAAAATTGGAAAAGGAGATCTCAGATCTTAATTATAAAATCGGCAATAAACCTGCCGGACCTGAAGTTACGCCCGAGAAAACTCCATCTGAAAAAACGATCATTTCACAGACAATATCACCTCAACAGGTTTATGGTGAAGACACAAAACATACTGAAGAACCTACAACTCCTCCTGAAAAAGACTGGCTGGCTCCCGTTTTTGATTTTCTGAAACAGAATGCGCTCACCATAATTGGTATTTTCACCCTTGTTCTGGGAATTGGTTATTTTGTAAAATATGCGATTGATAAAAACTGGATCGGTGAAGCTGCAAGAGCTGGCATAGGTTTTTGTACCGGAGCAGGTATCATCATGACCGGACATTTCCTACGAAAAAATTACAAAGCCTTTTCCTCTATTATTACAGGAGGCGGAATTGCTGTTTTATATTTCACTGCCACAATTGCCTTCAGGGAATATCATCTTTTTAGTCAAAATACAACTTTTGCCATAACTGTACTGATTACAGTTGCCTCTATCATTTTATCATATTATTATAAAAGCGAGGTGCTGATTATTTTTTCTCTTATAGGAGGTTTTGCAGCTCCATTAATGATCAGTACGGGACAAAGCAATTACCTGTTTCTCTTTATTTATCTCACACTATTAAACACCGGAATGCTGGTAGCATCTTTCCTTCAGCATTGGAAAAGCGTGGGCTGGACAGCTTATATTTTCACAACCGGTTATCTTTTCTCCTGGACCAATGAAAGCCCCGAGATTTTAAGCATTACTTTTTATCTTATCAGTTATGTGGTATTCTATATTTTCGCACTGCATGATTATTTCAGAAAAAACATCCTTTCAACCTCTGATATTGCCATTCTTGCGCTTGCTAATTTTTCAAGTGTTCTGGGGCTGATCTATATTTTTAAGACCCTTGGGTATGAACCTCCTATTATTTTCCCGCTTATTTTTGCTGCAACCAATTCTATCCTGCTGTTCAGAGAATATGCACATAAGAATTTCGGGATTGCCTATTCTGTCTTTGCAGGGCTGGTGACAAGCCTTATAACAATTGCTGTTGCCATTCAGTTTAAAACCCATCTCATTACCAGTATCTGGGCAATAGAAAGCACCCTGCTTCTTTTCGTCTGGAAAAAAACCGGCCATAAGATTTTCAAAGTCTTCTTTTACATCCTGTTTCCATTGGTAATGATTGCCCAGCTGATCACATGGACTGAATATTTTGGAACAAAAGATTTTACCATCATATTCAATCCTCCATTTATTACCAGCTCATTTACTATCGTTTCCATAATGATCAATTTGTATTTATTAAGGAATGGGACAAAAAAGCCGGAGGACAAAGACAAGAACTTTTTTGAAGATCTTATCACTGTAATCAGCTATGGTGCTATTTATATTACGTTTCTGCTTGAGATTACCTATCATATTTCAGAAATGCATTGGTCAGCAGTTAGTACTGCAGGGCTGTTATTCAGTATCTTCTATATTTTTGTATTACTGCTTTTAAGAAAATCTCTGGATATCAGAAATGACATTCAGAATATTCTGATCTACCTGCTCCTTTTATTAACAGTCCTCACTATTTCTGTATCCACTCCGGCAGTAGTTACAGCTGTTTTATCAAAAAAACTGTATAGCGGTTTCTATCTGCTGCATCTGCTGCTATGGATACCTTTTATATATGTATACAGCAAAATTATTCCTTACTCGGAGTTTCACAAACGTCTGATTTCCTACTGGATGCTTTCCTTTGCTCTCATTGTATTGGTAAGCTGTGAGCTGCATCATTCCTATGTTTTGCTGGTTTCAAATGACATTCCTCAATTTTATGAAGCGAATAAACATTTTAATATTCTTTATCTTCCAATCATATGGACGATCCTTGCCAGTATTTTTATTTATACAGGTTTAAAAAGGAATATCCAGGAGTATAATAAAATTGGTTTTGCGCTGGTGGGCCTGATGGTGTTGAAACTATACGGCTACGATGTCTGGCAAATGGATAATATTTCAAGGATCAGTGCCTTTATTGCTCTTGGAATCATTTTATTGTTAAGCTCATTCACCTTTCAACGCCTGAAAAACATCATCAGAAATATGGTAGACAAGAAGGATAAAAATGAAGAAAATGAGGAAGCCGCCGGATGACAATCAGGATAAAAGTTTTTATCTCTAAATAAAATGTAAAACAATATAAGATTTCATTCAGATTTTATAAAAAATAACTATATTTATCACGTTTTTAACAGTTACATATTCTGATTATGAAAAAAATACTCTATTCTTTTTTACTATTTTCCTCTGTGACTTTATTTGCACAGCAAAAAAATCCTGCTGTAAAGTTTGCAGTGGCTGACAATGCTATCGGAACAGTAGAATTATTCAATACAACTACAATAAAGAACCTGATGCAGGTTTCAAAAGTTTACAATAACCCGGCAAGTTTTCCACAGAGTTTACAAAAATACAGTTCTGTTTTTACCAAAGGGATCACTGAATATAAGTTCAAAAATGGGCAGAATCCATTTGATAAAATGGCATTATCTGAAATCAATGTACAATACAACATCCCGGCGGATAACCCGGTATTTATTGAAGGATATGAATTTACTGACACCAGCGCGTTAATCTACCCGCAAATCAGGAAAAAAATGGAAGTAAAAGATTATAATGGTAAAAAAACATTGTTCATCTATACAACTGAATAATTGAATACTATAAAAAAAGGATGCTCTAAAACAGCATCCTTTTTATTTTAATATTTATTGTTCCACTTTTTTCTTAGCTCATCGTAGATTTTCTTTTCTGTAGAATTATTCCCAGGCTCATATAATTTTATATTTCTGATTTCTTCGGGAAGAAAGTCCTGTTCTACAAAATTTCCCTCATAAGAATGGGCATATTTATAGTCTTTTCCATAGTTAAGATCTTTCATCAGTTTTGTAGGAGCATTTCTCAGATGAAGCGGCACAGGCAGATTACCTGTCTGTTTCACCAAAGCCAGCGCTTCGTTAATCGCCATGTAAGCAGAATTACTTTTAGGGGAAACAGCAAGATATATAGCAGTTTCACTTAGTATAATCCTTGCTTCCGGGTTTCCGATCACATTAATTGCCTGAAAACAATTGTTGGCAACTACCAATGCATTCGGGTTAGCCAACCCTACATCTTCAGCTGCCAGAATTAGCATTCTTCGGGCAATAAACTTAATATCTTCTCCCCCGGCAATCATTCTTGCCAGCCAGTAAACCGCACCATTAGGATCTCCTCCACGCATAGATTTGATAAATGCTGAAATAATATCATAATGCTGCTCACCGTTTTTATCATACAATGCCATGGTCTCCTGAAGAACTTCAAGAACATCCGAATTTAGAATTTCTTTTGTATCAGAGTTTTTATATTGATTCAGAACCAACTCCACGGAATTGATCAGCTTTCTGGCATCTCCTCCTGAATATTGAATAAATGCCTCTTTTTCCAGGATTTTAAAATCAGTTCCCTCATCTTTATTGTATCTTTCCGAAGCGATATCGATAAGCTCTTCCAGCTTTTCATAGCTCAAAGCTTTTAAAATGTAGACCTGGCTTCTTGAAAGCAGTGCTGAAACCACTTCAAAGCTCGGATTTTCTGTAGTTGCCCCGATCAGTACAATCCATCCCTTTTCTACCGCATGCAATAATGAGTCCTGCTGAGATTTATTAAACCTGTGAATTTCATCAATAAATAAGATCGGTGACTTTCCGGAGAACAGATTCTGCTTTTTGGCATCTTCAATCACATCACGAACGTCTTTCACTCCGGAAGAAACTGCAGAAAGCTTATAGAATTTCCTTCCCGACTGCTCCGAAATAATTTCAGCCAGCGTGGTTTTGCCGGTTCCTGGAGGCCCCCAGAATATCAGCGAGTTCAGGGTATTGTTTTCAATCATTTTCCTGATGGTTCCTTTATCGCCGGTAAGGTGCTCCTGCCCCAATACATCATTCAGGGTTTTGGGTCTTAATTTTTCAGCTAATGGGATATTTTGATTCAAAGTAATTCTATTTTTTAAGATCAATGTCCCGGATTTCCGATCTCCGAAACTTATAACAAATTTAAACTAATTTTCATTTTTTTACCCTATTTTTGCATTGTTTTGAAACTTACATTCAATAAAATCATTACATTTCCACTGGTAATTTTGATCAAATTTTACCAATGGTTCATCTCGCCTTTACTTCCCAAAAACTGCCGCTACGAACCCACCTGTTCTCACTATATGGTAGAATCACTTCAGGTACACGGCATCTTTAAGGGCTTCTGGCTTGGATTTAAAAGGATTTTAAGGTGCCATCCCTGGGGAGGAAGCGGTTATGATCCTGTTCCCCCAAAACATAAATGTCAATAATCAAACTATTAAATCAATAGAAAAATGAATACTTTTTTTTTCAGAATTTACTTTGTTCTGTTTGCGTTGATCACTCAATGCCTCTTTGCACAGGAATACCCTGGAGGTTTATCTGACGGAACTTTAGATATCAACGGAAACAATATTCCTGTAAAAATCTATTCTACCACGGAGATGGGAGACCTTACGGCTTTTCCTGACAGGGAATCGGATAAAAACCAGTCTTTTGTTGTCATCTTAAATGAATCAAATTTTGAGCCTGAATATTACAACTATGGCGCTTCAACTTTAGCCAAATATAAAGATTCAAAGTATCAGTTTTTCGATAAAAACTTTAAGCTTATTGATACTTCCGTTAACAGGGATAATATTTCAAAATTCAAATATGCAGTAAAATCAGTGAAGCCTATTACTGATTCTGATAAAGTAGAGCTTAAAACTCCGTTTAAAATATGGGATCCTTCAAAAGGAATTCATATCGGATCCTTTACCCTTCACTTTTATAGTTTGATGTTTGTTTTTGCATTTGGATTCGGATATGTTTTAATGACAAGAATCTTTAAAATTGACAACGTTAATCAAAAATACCTGGAGCCTCTTTTCACATGGACATTGATCGGGACTATTCTTGGAGCAAGATTAGGACACGTTATCTTTTATCAGCCGGAATTATTTAAAGAAGATTTCTGGAGTGTATTTTTGCCAATCAGTACCAAAAACGGTTTAAAATTTACAGGATTTTCCGGACTGGCGAGTCATGGTGCAACGATTGCTTTGATTTTCACAACATTATATTATTCATTTAAAGTCATCAGAAAAAATCCTTTCTGGGTATATGACAGATTAGGTATCGTAGTGGCCTTGGGAGGTGCATTTGTAAGAATGGGAAACTTTTTTAATTCTGAAATCGTTGGTAAACCAGCTGATCCCAACTCTCCGTTCGCTTTACTTTTCCCGCAACAAAGCAGCGAATATGGTCTTACTGTTCCGCGTTATCCAAGTCAGTTATTTGAAGCGGTAGGGTATGTTCTTCTTTTCATTTTATTATGGATTCTTTACAGAAAAACCGATAAAAAATATCAACAAGGCTGGTTATTTGGTTTATTTTTCATCATTCTTTGGGCGATCAGATTCTTTGTGGAATTCCTTAAAGAACCACAGGGAGACGAATTCATCCAGATTGGCGGTCTGAATACAGGCCAGGTTCTATCTATCCCTTTTATGATTGCAGGAGTTGTAATTATGATTGTTTCCAAGAAGTTTAAAATCACACCGGAAGAAAACGCAAAACCGGAATAGGTTCAACAGGCTAAAAGGTAAAACAGCTGAAAAGCAAAAAGGCAAATCTGTAAAATACAGATTTGCCTTTTTTAATATCTTAAAATTATTTCGCTGCTACTTTTTCTTCCGGTGTTTCATAAATTCCTTGCTGCTTTCCTGTTTAGCTCTTCAAAAACACTTCCAAATGCATCAATAACATCAGTGGGAAGCACAGATTCTTTTGAATGCTTTTCTGAAGCTATCTCCGCAGCCCTGCCATGCAGCCAAACCCCAAGGATACATGTATGCTCTTCAGAATATTTCTGTGCATAAAGTGAAGTCAGAATTCCGGTAAGAATATCTCCGCTTCCTCCTTTGGCGAGCCCTGCATTTCCGGTAATATTGTAAAATACATTTGCCTGAGGGGTAATAACCTGGGTATGATGATCTTTTAACACAATATAAATATCCAGCTCTTTTGCCTTTTGTCTTGCAAGCTCAAGCCTTTTGAAGGAATCTGCAGTACTTCCGAAAAGCCTTTCAAACTCTTTCGGATGAGGTGTAATGATTGATTTCTTGGGAATTAATTTCAGATTTTCGGGATTTTTTGAAATGATATTTAAAGCATCTGCATCCAGGATTAATGACCGTTTATAGCTTTTCAAAAAGCTCAGAAAGCTCTTCTCTGTTTCCTGATGAGTTCCTAATCCGGGACCTATACCACAGATAAAATCATCTTCAATTTCAAAATTAAGGATAAACTTTTCTCCTCCTTTTATAAACATTGCCTCGGGACATGAAGTCTGTAAAATCTCATATCCGCATTCAGGCGCCAGGACAAAGATTAATCCCGCTCCTGTTTTCAAGGCTGATTTTACAGCCAACACCGCAGCTCCTATTTTCCCGTAACTTCCTGCTGCAATTGCTGCCTTGCCATAGCTGCCTTTGTGGGAAAAATCCTGTCTCGGGACAAATATAGATTCTATCAGCTGATCATCAATTACAGAATATACCGAATCAGTGGTGTCTGCGTAAATTTTGCTTAAATCAATATCCAGCACTTCTACTTTTCCGGTATATTTTCCGGTTTCAGGATGAAGAAAAGTCCGTTTCCAGCATTGAAAAGTAAGCGTATAATCAGCTTTCATAATGACAGCATTATTGTCAAACATTTCATCTGGTGACAGCCCGGAAGGAATATCGATGGATATTTTAATATTCTTTTTGGTATTCAGCTGCTCAACAAGTGATTTGTGTTCTCCTTCCAGCGGTCTTGATAATCCTGTCCCGAAAAGGGCATCTACAATAATCGTTTTATCATCAAAGGTATAGTGTTCATCAGGATCAAATTTTCTGACTGAAATTCCAGACAAATCACGAAGTCTTTTAAGATTAACAGATGCATCTTCTGAAAACTTCTTTTTGGAATCGCTTATAAATACATCTATATCAAAACCCTTAAGATAAAGTATTCTTGCAACAGCCAACCCATCACCTCCGTTATTTCCGTTACCGCAAAATACAGCCAGCTTTTTATGGTTTTTACAATGTTCAGAAATCCAGTGAGCGACAGCCATTGAAGCTCTTTCCATCAGCTGAATGGAAGAAATGGGCTCATGGGAAATGGTAAACTGATCCCAGCTGCGTATCTGTTCTGCGGTAAAAATTTTCATAGACAAATCAAACTTTTAAGCAAATTACAAAAGATTTTTCATTATGATATTACGGTTATTAATAAAAATACGGAGTCACCATTAATGAATTAAATTATCTGTATAAAGTTAAAATATCCATTAAAACGAATAACATGAAATCATTGTAAATTCAATGTTTTGGGAATAAAAAACTACAAAATTTAGTGTTTTTTACATTTTTTAATTATATTTTTGTGTATATACTAATTAAAAAAATATAAATTATGGGATTTGTAAAAGAATTTAAAGAGTTTGCCTTTAAGGGCAATGTTCTCGATCTTGCTGTCGGTGTGATCATTGGGGCAGCATTTGGTAAAATTGTTTCGTCTTTAGTGGAAGATGTAATCACTCCTCTGATATTAAACCCGGCATTGAAAGCCGCCGGTGCTGAAAACATTGCAAAGCTGTCATGGAATGGTGTTGCTTACGGAAATTTCCTTTCAGCAGTAATCAGTTTCCTTTGTATTGCAATGGTTCTTTTCTGGATCATTAAATTTGCCAATAAGGTAAACAAAAAAGAGGCACCTGCTCCTGCCGGACCTACAGAAGATCAGAAATTACTGATGGAAATCAGAGATTTGCTGAAAAGCAAAAATATATAATCTGTTAACAACATTTTTAAAATAAAAAAGCACCTCGTTTTGTAGACTGAGGTGCTTTTATTTATAGTCTGATTTAACTTATTGAATCTGTAAGATACTTGAAATCTGCTCCGCAAGAGAAAGTCCTATTCTATCCTGTGCCTCAAGAGTGGAAGCTCCTGTATGAGGAGTAAGAGAAATCTTAGGGTGAGTAAGGATTTCTCTGGAAGGTGTCGGTTCATTAATGAAAACATCTAACCCGGCAAATCTTACTTTACCGGAATCCAAAGCCTGAATCAAAGCCGCTTCATCGATAACTCCACCTCTTGAACAGTTTATAATAGCCACTCCGTCTTTCATGATTTCGAATTCATTCTGACCAATCATATAACCATCCTTCTGTGCAGGAACGTGTAAAGTAATGAAGTCTGAATGTTTTAAAACATCCTGTAGCGGCTCTGTCTCGATATCAACATTGATGAACTGATTGTTGTAAAATTTCACTTTGATGCTTGCTCTTCCTACATTATTATCCGCAGCAACCACTCTCATCCCAAGTCCTAAAGCGATTCTTGCTACTTCCTGACCGATTCTTCCCATCCCAACAATACCGATGGTTTTCCCTCTCAATTCGATACCGGGCGCATATGCTTTTTTAAGAGCTGCAAACTCAGTATCTCCTACTACAGGCATTTTTCTGTTGGAATCCTGAAGAAATCTTGCACCGGAAAATAAATGGGCAAAAACAAGCTCAGCCACAGATTCTGAAGAAGCAGAAGGCGTATTGATCACATGAATTCCTTTTTCTCTGGCATAATCTACATCAATATTATCCATACCTACTCCTCCTCTTCCAATAATGTCGATGGACGGGCATCCGTCAATAATATCTTTTCTTACCTGTGTAGCACTTCTCACCAATAATGTACGGATTTTGTGCTCATTAATATAATCTACTAAAAACTCCTGCGGAACTTTTGTAGTGATCACTTCAAAGCCTTTTTCTGTCAATGCATCTATTCCAGATTGATCAAGGCCGTCGTTTGCTAAAACTTTCATAAAATATCAAGTATATTAAAAAATGAAAGATTTAAAAATTCAGGGAAATGTTTCCATGTAATTTTTAAATCTTTGAATTATATTTTTATTCGCCGTCTTCTTTGAATACTTCAATGGTTACTTGCTTTTCTACCAGATCCGTAAATCTTCCTTTATACCTTGTAGCTCTTACCAGGTGGTTATCTATCCAGTGATAATTTCCCCCTCTTGGTTTTCCGCAAAGCACGCTGTGGTATTTGAAGCCATGCTTATCCAGCCAGTCGATAGTGATTTGTTTCAGATTTTCGGTTCTTGAAGTAAAAAAGCATATCTGATGCCCTTCATCATACCATCTGTTGATCGTTTCCAGTGCATCAGGGTATGGTTCGCAGGTAACCATTCTTTCCGGTTCTTCGTTGGGAACGTCATCAGTAATGGTTCCGTCGATATCTATTAAGTAATTTTTTATTCCATCCTTTAGAATAGGACTAATGTGTTCAATGTATTCTAATTCCATTACTAAATATTAAGTAACAAAGTTAGCGTTTTTAGAACTATCAGACACATTAATCTTAGTTTAAGTTAAAATTTTACTATAAAAAATAATATTCAGAGAATAATATCAATAATTTATTCATCATTTCACTCTAAATGGTTAAAATTTTTCGTTTTGAATTTCTTTTCAATAAAGTAAATCAGGATTGCAGACAAATCAAATCGGAGAACTGATCATTTTACTCCGTTACTTTTTGTGTCTCCCTTTATCTTGTTATCATTATTATAAAAAGCATGATGTTTAACTAAAAATTTCCAAAATACATTTATTACCCTTACATTTGTAGGAATGGAAGAATTTGTCGTTTTAGTAAATCCTGAAGATCGGGTTTTAGGGCTGATGGAAAAGCAACAGGCTCACATCAATGGTCTGCTGCACCGTGCTTTTTCTGTATTTCTTTTCAACAGCAAAGGAGAAATGCTTCTGCAGAAAAGGGCTTCAGGAAAGTATCATTCTCCTAACCAATGGACCAATGCTGTATGTTCACACCCAAGAGATGGGGAAACCTATCAGGAAGGAGCAGCACGCAGACTGAAGGAAGAGCTGGGAATTGAGACAGAACTTTCAGAAAAATTCAATTTTATTTACAAAGCAGATGTAGGCGGCGGCCTTTGGGAGCACGAGCTGGATCATGTATTTGTCGGAAATCATGAAGCGGGTTTCAATTTAAATAATGAGGAAGTGGAAGCCGTAAGATTTATTTCTATGGAAGATCTGGATAAAGAAATTTCCGCACATCCTGAAAACTTTACGGCATGGTTTAAAATCATCCTGGAAGAATATAAACACCATTTTTAATGATGAAAAAGATATTGTTTTTTTCTGCTCTTTTGACGGGAAGCCTGTTTTTCTCACAAAAAGCAAAAGTCTACGAAAATTCCAATTATTCTATTAATGTTCCTGAAGGCTGGAGATCTACTAACGACAGTGAAATTGTCAATATTTTCCCCACCAGCCAGATCGGTGCGATTACCATTTCGGAATATCATGATCTTCCCCTTCCAAAAGAGGAAGTGAAAAAATTTATGCTGGCACTTTATCAATCACAAGACCAGGAGAGTAAAGTAAAAGAAAAAAAGAGCCAGAAAGGATATACAGAATACCTGTATGAACATTTTGATGAAAAGGAAAAACTGTTCTGGGTAACCAAAGCTTTCCAGAAAGACAAAAACTTATATTTGGTTTCCATCAATTGTGGCCAGAAATTCTGGAACGGAAACTACATGACCCTATTCAATGAGACTTTTAACAGTTTTAAAATAAAGAAATAAAAATTAAATATGAAGAAAACAGCCTTGTACGACAAACATGTTTCTTTGGGAGCTAAGATCGTACCTTTCGCAGGTTTTGAAATGCCTGTTCAATATTCAGGGGTTACAGAAGAACATTTTGCTGTAAGAGAAAAAGCAGGATTATTTGATGTTTCCCACATGGGACAGTTTTTCATCGAAGGGCCGGGTTCAAAAGACCTTTTACAATTTGTAACCACTAATAATGTAGATACGCTTGAAAACGGAAAAGCTCAGTACTCTTGTCTTCCGAACGAAAACGGAGGAATTGTGGACGATCTTATCGTTTACAAAATGGAAGATGACAAATATTTCGTGGTGGTAAACGCATCCAACATTGATAAGGACTGGAATCATATTTCAAAATACAATACTTTCGGGGCTAAAATGACGAATGCTTCTGATGAAATGTCTTTATTGGCTGTTCAGGGGCCTAAAGCTACTGAGATTCTTCAAAAACTTACCGATGTAAACCTTTCGGAAATCCCTTACTATCATTTTACTGTAGGAAGTGTAGCTGGAGAAAATGATGTGATCATTTCAAACACAGGATATACTGGAAGCGGAGGTTTTGAGATTTATTTCAAAAATGAAAGCGCTGAAAAACTTTGGGATGCTGTAATGGAAGCAGGTCAGGAAGAAGGAATTATTCCTTGCGGACTGGCTGCCAGAGATACTTTAAGATTAGAAAAAGGATTCTGCCTTTACGGAAACGATATTGATGATACAACCTCTCCGATTGAAGCTGGTTTGGGATGGATCACCAAATTTGATAAAGACTTCGTTTCCAAAGATGTTTTCGCAAAACAGAAAGAAGAAGGAGTTTCCAGAAAATTAGTTGGTTTCGAATTGACAGACAAAGGTGTTCCAAGACATGACTATCCTGTAGTGGATGCTGAAGGAAACGTGATCGGAAAAGTAACTTCGGGAACACAATCTCCAATGAAAAAGGTAGGTTTAGGTCTTGCTTATGTTGACAAACCTCATTTCAAATTAGGATCTGAGATCTTTATTCAGGTAAGAAACAAAAACATCCCTGCAAAAGTAGTGAAGGCTCCTTTTGTATAATTGAAAAAAAATAGCAAAAAGAGGCTGTGATTTCTTCACAGCCTCTTTTTATATCCAAACCTTATAGGTTTTAAAAACCTATAAGGTTTATTATTTGCAAAATTAGTTTCCAAGTTAAATTTATTGGTTTACTCCAAAGAACTTCTGTAATTCTTCAACATTTTTCTTATCATTTCCTACAAAAATTTCTTTATCTGTCATAAATACAGGTCTTTTTAAAAAGGTATAATGATCCAGAAGCAATTCTTTAAAATCTTTTTCTGTCAAAGACTTTACATCCAGCCCTCTCAGTTTGATCTGAGTAGATTTTTTACTGAATAACGCTTCGTACGATTTTGTTTTCTTATGCATTTCTGCCAATTCCTCTTTCGTGACGGGCTCTTTTTTAATTTCGCGAAGTTCCCAGTCAGTAAGGTCAAATTGGGCTAAAATTTTTCTGCAGGTATCACATGTATTGAGATAAAATACTTTCTTCATTACGTTTTCTAAATCTGTTGTTGGTTAAAATTCCCTTTCATTGAAAGTTTCGTCTTTCAAAAGTAGGATTTAATCCAAAAATTTGGAAATTATTAAATAACTTTATTCAAATTTTATAAAGATGCAGAACAAGCCTATTACTTTTCAGTTTATTTCGGAGCCTTCAGATGTTAATTACGGAGGAAATGTACATGGAGGAAGTGTGATGAAATGGATTGACCAGGCCGGTTATGCATGTGCTACCACATGGAGTGGTAATTATTCCGTTACAGTATATGTTGGCGGAATCCGTTTTTATGATCCTATCAAAATCGGGGAAGTCGTAAAAGTTGATGCCCAGGTGATTTACACCGGAACTTCAAGCATGCATATCGCCATTAATGTTTTTTCAAGAAACCTGAAACAGCCTAATTTTGAAAAAAAAACCCATTGTATCATCGTTTTTGTTGCTGTGGATGAAAATGGTAAAAAACTCCCTGTACCTAAGTGGACTCCGGAAACAGAGGAAGAAAAGCAGCTTGAAATGTATGCCAAACGACTGATGGAACTGAGAACGCAGATTGAAGATGAAATGAAACCTTTTTTGTAGAAGAATAAGATTCATAACCTTCATGCTGAATTCATGGATCTTCTTTTTCATATTATATTGTATAAGAAATTAAGATTAACTAATTTAGTATCAACCATTTCAAAGTATAATATGAAAAATTTTCTTACAATCACAGCATTTCTGTTGATGGTTTTTCTTCAGGCACAAACCCATAGGTTCATTTATGAACTTCAGTATAAAATGGATTCTACCGAGACCGGGTATGAAAAAGTGAATATGATCCTGGATATCACCCCGAAAGAGGTAAAGTTCTATGGAAAAGATCTCGCTATCAGAGATTCACTGAATAAAAAATTCGGCATGAACTTCAGCTATACTGATATGACTGGACAGGTGGTTAAAAGAAAGATCAATTCTTTTGATAATGAAAATTTCATCAACATTAAAAATGGATATTATACATTTAAAACTACGGATAAGATCAATTGGACGATCGCTGATGAGATTAAAAAGGTAGAAAATTATACTTTACAAAAAGCAACTACAAAATTTGGAGGGAGAAGCTGGACGGCCTGGTTCTGTAAAGATATTCCATTTAATGAAGGGCCATTTAAACTTCGTGGGTTACCCGGTCTGATCTTTGAGCTATCAGATGCTAAGAATAATTTCATTTATACTCTCGTTAAAAGCAGAGAACTTCCGGAAGTCTCCAATACTTCAGATTTCCTGGAATCCAGCTTTGGTAATAAAGCAATTCCTATTAATGAAAAACAAAAGCATAAGCTGATGATGGAGTTTTACAATGACCCTTTCGCCTTTGAAAGAAATAATATCAGCAAATCCAATAATGACCTTAGAATTAACATCAACGGAAAGGAAATTCATAATGTGGATGAACTGAATACTCAAACCAAAAGCATGCAGGAGGTTATCAGGAAGTATAATAATCCGATTGAAATCGATAAGGCGATGCATTATCCGATATATTAAAACTTTGGTTTATTTTTAAGCTTGGGCTAAAGCCGGTAGAAAGTTTTAAATTTATTTAGGTGGGCTAAGCCCACCTCTAGTGATGTTGACATAATTATTTAACGACAACATCTTTTAGAATTGTTACTAATTACGTTATAGAGATTCCTCCGGAATGACAAAAGAATTAAGTAGTACCAAAGACATAATACAAGCTTTCATTGTCATTTCGTAGAAATCTAATTATTATAGCCTGTAAAACCTGATGAAAAATTAAAAACAGGAGAAATCCCTTGGTATCTGACATCTGAATGTATAGCTGATGTTTAATGAAAAGATCTTTTATCTTTTATCTTTTATCTTTTATCTTTTATCTTTTATCTTTTATCTTTTATCTTTTATTATTACATTTGCAATATCAAAAAGGAAATGGTGTTCTTCCTTACCCAACCGCTTTACAAAAGCTGATGACGCCTGATTAAAAGATTATTAACAAATAACTAATCAGGATTATTATGTCAAAAAATCAATGGACACTTGGTAAAAAAGCAGTTTTTCACACTCATTTTTTCTTCAGAAAATTCCCGGCACTGCCTTATATTTTAAAATGGCTGTTCATCAGTATGATTATAGGAGCTTTGGTTGGAACCGCTTCTGCAGGATTTCTTCAGTCGTTGGAATGGGTTACCAATTTCAGAGAAAATCATCTCTGGCTGATAGCTTTTCTTCCTGTTGCCGGATTTTTGATAGGACTGCTTTACTATTACTTCGGGAAAGATGTTGAAGCCGGAAATAACCTGTTGATCGATACCATCCATGAGCCCAAAGGCATCATTCCGTTTAAAATGGCTCCCTTTGTTTATCTGGGAACGATTGCGACTCATTTTTTCGGAGGCTCTGCAGGTCGTGAAGGAACAGCGCTTCAAATGGCAGGTGCTATTGCAGATCAGCTTACAAAACCTTTTAAGCTCGACCGAAATGATAGAAAAGTACTGATTATTTCAGCGATAGCCGCCGGATTTGGCTCTGTTTTCGGAACTCCTTTGGCTGGTGCTGTTTTCGGTCTTGAAGTTTTTCTAATAGGAAGAATCCGTTATAATGCTATTTTCCCTGCATTTGCTTCGGCCGTTCTTGCTGACCTGGTGACCAATCTCTGGAAAGTAAAACATACCCATTATCATATTGATTTCGTACCAAAACTGGAATTTTTACCCATTCTTTACAGTATTCTGGCAGGTATTGCTTTTGGAATCTGTGCCGCTGCTTTCAGTAAAATCATTCATTGGATGGGATCTTTTTTCAAATCGAAAGTCAAATATCCTCCGCTTCGACCTGTTGCCGGAGGAATCATAATAGCACTTGCCGTTTTTGCCATGGGTACTACCCGTTATATTGGACTGGGAATTCCTATGATTATGGAATCTTTTGAAAAGCAGCTTCCACTATATGATTTTGCCTTAAAAATGATCTTTACCATTGTTACGCTTTCGGCCGGATTTAAAGGTGGTGAAGTTACCCCGCTGTTTTTTATCGGAGCTACTCTAGGCAGTGCTTTATCTCTTTTTATTCCTTTACCTTTCGGGCTATTGGCCGGGATGGGATTTGTTGCTGTATTTGCCGGAGCCACCAATACTCCTTTGGCCTGTATGCTGATGGGAATTGAATTATTCGGGGCAGAATGCGGTGTATATGTAGCTATTGCTTGTGTTGTATCTTATCTTCTTTCAGGACATAACAGCATTTATGCAAAGCAGAAAATAGGAGAAGCAAAAAACAGAAGATACGAAAGCCAGCAGGACAGATCTGTTTCGGATTTTTTATAAGGGGTTTCGAGATGCGGGGTGCGGGTTACGAGTTACGAGTTACGGGATGCGGGGTTACAGTTATTAGTTTATTTTGTTGTTGGTTGCGGGATGCTGGTTTTTATTAGCTCTCAGTTCTTCACTTATAACATCTTGAACCCAAAATCCCTCAAACTTAAAAACCCAAACCTGAAATCCCGAATCCCGTACCACGAAACCTGAAAACCCGAAACCTTAATGCATTAACCCCTTACACTCTCAAACTCTCAAACTCACTCCACTTCCCGTTTCCAACTATAATTCGTAATTTTACGCCATGTTCGATTACAGATTAAAAGTTTTCCATACGGTAGCTTCCCGCTTAAGTTTCACTAAAGCTTCAGAAGAGCTTCATATCTCACAGCCTGCTGTCACCAAACACATTAAAGAAATTGAAACCCAGGTAGGCGCGAAGTTATTTGACCGTAAAGGAACTTCTATTCAGTTGACCCAAAGCGGTAAGATTTTGTATGAACATGCTGAAAAGATCAGAAATATCTACCGTGACATGGAGTTTGAAATCAGCCAGATCAATCAACAACATAAGGGAAAACTGATTATCGGAGCAAGCACAACGGTTGCGCAGTATATTTTGCCTGAAATTTTAGCCAAATTTAATACTTACTATAAAGACATTAAGATTGAGCTTCTTACGGGCAATACGGAAGCTATTTCATCACTTTTAAAGGAAGAAAAAATTGACCTTGGTATTATCGAAGGTGAGTCGCAGTCTTCTTATTTTGAGTACAGGACTTTCAAGCCGGATGAAATTGTTTTGGCAGCAAAATCCGATCATCCTCTTGCTCATAAAACTTTACACCTGAAGGACCTTTATCAGCTGGATCTGATTTTCAGAGAACAGGGTTCCGGTACGCTGGAGTTCATACAAAACAGGCTCAAAGAAAAAGGAATCAATATCAATGAATTGAATACCGTTATGCAGTTGGGAAGCAGTGAAAGTATTAAAAATTACCTTCTTCATTCGGAATGTGTGGCCTTTCTTTCCATCAGCACCATATTGAATGAACTTAAAAATAATATCCTTACCGTCATTGATATTAAAAACTTCAGTATTGAAAGGGATTTTCATTTTATCCTTCCTAAAGGTGAGCAGTCTGAACTGATTAAGCTTTTCCTGAGATTTGCAGAGCAATAAAGAACAAGCAAAGATATAACTTATAGTTATCCTATATAACAAAATACGATTTATTTTGTTATACTATTTTCCGGAATTTTGGTGCAGATTTTAAAAGTTCGCATTATGAAAGATTTCATTCAGAATGAAATGACCCGGAAAGTATTCTTTATAGTTTTGGCCGTATTATGCCTTACACCGCTCATATCTTCTCCAATTGCCCTTGCTTTGGGATTTGCCCTGGCTGTTTTTATGGGAAACCCTTTTGAAAAACATCTTCATCAATATATTCATCTGCTGCTGCAGATTTCAATTGTAGGACTGGGATTCGGGTTAAAGCTGGATGAAGCTCTTAATGCGGGAAAAACAGGCTTGATGCTGACTATTGTAAGTATTGTTACTGTCATGGTTTTGGGATATTTTCTGGGAAAAATATTTAAACTGGAAAGGCCCTTGTCTTATCTCTTGTCTGCAGGAACAGCTATCTGTGGAGGAAGTGCCATCGCGGCAGTATCTCCCATTATTAAACCAAGCACGAAACAGATTTCCCTTGCGCTGGCGATTGTTTTTACCTTAAATTCAATTGCGTTGTTTGTCTATCCTGCGATAGGGCATCTGCTGAATCTTTCACAGGAGCAGTTCGGGCTTTGGTGTGCAGTGGGAATTCATGATACAAGTTCTGTAGTAGGTGCTGCAAGCAAATATGGCGATGAGGCTCTGAAAATAGCAACGACAGTGAAGCTTGCCCGTGCATTATGGATTATCCCGGTTTCACTGATTACTATGTTTATTTTTAAAAGTAAAGGAACTAAAATAAAAATTCCATGGTTCATCGGCTATTTTATTATTGCTATTCTTTTGAATACATATTTCCCGGTTCTTGACCGTTTCAGTAGCTCAATCACAGTTCTGGCAAAATCCGGACTTAATCTGACCCTGTTTTTCATCGGTTCTACCCTTTCCCTTCAAACCCTGAAATCTATAGGATTAAAGCCGTTGCTTACCGCAGTACTCCTCTGGATTACGATAAGTGCCGGAAGTCTTCTTTACATTATCCGTTAAAAAGAGCAGCACCCTTTTGAAAACAAAAGGGTGCTGCATATTAAATGTGGAAATGTTTATTTCATATTGAAATAATTTCTTTAGATAGCAGCTTCACCACAAGTATAAACCTGCGGACAAGCAATATACTGTACGCAATACCACGGTCCTGTTACTGATCCTGAGCAGCTGCATCCGCAAAGAGATAAATCAGGATTTCCGCTTATTCCTCCAGTAATGTTTTTCAGATCCTGCTTTCTTAATTTTTTAGCATTTTTCATAATGTTCATGAGATTTAGTTTGATTAAACAAATATAGTTTTAGTTACTTTCCAAAGTTAAACAAATATTAATAACACGCAACAAAATTTAGTATAAAAGTTAATAATTTATTGATTATAACCTGATTATTATATTCAAAACAAGGAATAACTTTTTTATTTTTTTTAAACAGTTTCATTTATTCTGTAAACTCAAGATCTTTGTCGTGGGTTTCTGAAATCGTAAGTGATGAATAAAATGCCAGCCCGAATACTACCACCCCTACAATGGCAGCACTTTCCACCACAGGAAAATGAGCTTTAAGTGAATCAAAAGCCAGAATCATAACAGGAACAAGGCCTCTCACCATATTCGGAACAGTTGTTGTTGCTGTATTTCTGATATTGGTTCCAAACTGTTCTGCGGCTAATGTCACAAACATAGCCCAATATCCTGTACCAAATCCCAGCCAGACACAAAACAGATAATATTTGGTTTCGGTATTGGTATTTCCGAACAGCATGATGGCGACCCCAATCAGTGTAAAGATCAACATGTAAAAGATGGCCATTTTGCGTGATTTTAAAGCATGAGAAATAAAACCGCTCAGCAGATCACCGACAGAAATACCTATATAAGCCCACATAATTGCTTTTCCGGGGTTGATATCCTTTATACCTAATTCAGGGGCAAACTGATTGGCTAAAACAGCCAGAATCCCTATGCAATACCACGTAGGTAATCCTACTGCAATACATTTTAAATACCTTATCAATCGGTCTTTATTGGTAAAGAAAGAGAGAAAGTTTCCTTTTGAGACATTTTTATGCTCAATATTCTTGTAAATCCCGGATTCCGATACGCTGATTCTCAGTATCAATAACATGATTCCCATAATCCCACCGATTATGTAAGAAATGTTCCAGCCACCAGCCAGCTCTACAGTAAGCTGGGCAACAACAGCGCCCATTAATCCGAATCCGGCAACAACTGAGGTTCCTATTGCCCTTAAATTCTTCGGCAGGCTTTCAGAAACCAGCGTAATTCCGGCTCCAAGCTCTCCGGCCAAGCCAATACCAGCAATGAACCTTAAACCGGCATATTGGTATACTAAATGTTCTTTTGGAAAATAAGGCAGGAAACCACAGGCAATATTAGCCAATGAATACACCAGAATAGACCCGAAGAGTACGGAAAGTCTTCCTTTTTTATCTCCGAAGATCCCCCAGAAAACACCTCCGAGAAGAAGCCCCACCATCTGACAGTTCAGAATAAAGGTTCCGTCTGCATCGGGATTCAGTCCCAATGCCTTTAAGCTGGGTATTCTGACAATTCCAAACAAAAGGAGATCATAGATGTCTACAAAGTAGCCGAGGGCTGATATAATAACGGGAATAGAGAAAATGTACTTCAGTTTCGAAGACATGGACAGTTCTTGCATTTTTAAGTTTTGATAAAAATAAAAAACCTTTCAATTTCTTGAAAGGTTTTTATCAAATATCTTTTTCTGATTATTATCTGGCAATATTCACAGCTCTTGTTTCTCTGATCACTGTTACTTTTACCTGTCCCGGATAAGTCAGTTCATTCTGGATTTTCTCAGAGATATCGTAAGAAAGCTGGGAAGCTACTTCATCGTTTACTTTTCCGCTTTCTACCATTACTCTCAGTTCTCTACCCGCCTGGATTGCATAGGCACTGGATACTCCATCGAAGCTTAATGCTGCAGATTCAAGGTCTTTCAATCTCTGGATATAAGATTCCAATACCTGTCTTCTTGCTCCCGGTCTTGCTCCTGAGATCGCATCGGCAACCTGGATGATTGGTGATAATAATGATTTCATTTCAATTTCGTCGTGGTGCGCTCCGATTGCGTTAACAACCTCCGGATTTTCACCGTATTTCTCAGCCCACTGCATTCCTAACAATGCGTGTGGTAATTCTGATTCCTGCTCAGGAACTTTACCGATATCATGTAAAAGACCTGCTCTTTTTGCTAATTTTACGTTTAATCCTAACTCAGCAGCCATTGTTGCAGCGATATTGGCAACTTCTCTTGAGTGCTGCAATAAGTTCTGCCCGTAAGAAGAACGGTATTTCATTCTACCAACGATTTTGATCAGCTCAGGGTGTAATCCGTGGATTCCTAAATCAATGATGGTTCTCTTACCTACTTCAATGATTTCCTCCTCGATCTGTTTTCTTGTTTTTTCAACAACTTCTTCAATTCTTGCCGGGTGAATTCTACCGTCAGTTACCAATCTGTGAAGGGATAGTCTTGCAATTTCTCTTCTTACCGGATCGAAACAAGAAAGAAGAATGGCTTCCGGTGTATCGTCAACAATGATCTCTACTCCTGTTACGGCTTCCAAAGCACGGATGTTTCTACCTTCTCTACCGATAATTCTACCTTTTACTTCATCAGACTCAATGTTGAAAACTGATACTGAATTTTCGATAGCCTGCTCTGTTCCGATTCTCTGGATCGTTTGGATAACGATTTTTCTTGCTTCGTTTTTAGCATTCATCTGAGCTTCCTCCATGATGCTCTGAACGTGTGCCTGCGCTCTTGTTTTTGCTTCAGCTCTCATGGTTTCTACCAATTCTGCTTTGGCTTCTTCAGCGGTATAGTTGGAAATTTTCTCAAGTATTTCTACTTTCTTAGCTGTTGCAACATCCAGCTCCTGCTGTTTTCTTTCCAGAATTTCGTTCTTCTTAGCGTAGTCAGCAATCTGCTTATCCAGATCTTTTTCAAGTTTTCCGGTCTTGCTAAGCTCGTCATTCAGCTTATGTTCTTTATCCTTGATTCTTTTCTCAATCTCCTGCATTTTCTTTTCGCGGGCCTGAATGTCAGCATCATGCTGTGATTTCAGTTCCAGGAATTTTTCTTTTGCCTGGAGATTTTTTTCTTTCTTTATGGATTCAGCCTGTACATTAGCTTTTTCTATAAGGTTTTCGGCATTCTTCTTGGCATCATCTATGATGAATTTTGCTTTAGTATTCAGAGAACTTCTGGAAAAAAATATTCCCACTACAGCCCCGATTACCAAACAAACAACACCGACTATAACTTCTATCATAATATATATTGAGTTTTAATTGTATTCATATCTAAATAAAAAAAGCCTACAATAATCCAGAGATTGAGAGTAAACTCCTAATCAACACGATTTGAACTGATTTCCACTGTCTGTAATCCGGAAGTCCGGCGCGCCATTCAATGGACATTTGTTCGGTAATTGTTTAGCGTTGAGTTTACCTTTAATGTGTTAGAATTATTGTAGGCAGTAATTTTTCAGGAAAAAAAATCTATTTCCCGATTTCATTCAACGATTGATTAATCTGTGCTAATCTTTCGTTGGTAGAATTAATATTTTTCTCGTAGTTAAGAGAAACCACTTCTGCATTGGTTCCCAGTTTAAGGGCACACATAGCCAAAGCATCCTGTTTATCTCTTACATCGAAATTCTGTTCAAAATCTTTAATCATATTCTCGATCTGCTTCCCTACTTTACGCAAAGTTTCTTCCTCTGCTGCCGGTACGTTCAGCGGATACACTCTTCCTGCAATGTTGACGGTTATTCTCCTTATCTCCATTATAATCCACTGTTTTGAAGCTGAGCAATACAGAAATCAATTTCTTTTACCAATCTGTTGATATGGTTTTTCATTAATCTATTGTGTTCAGGATTTCCTGATATTGCTGAATAAAGTTTTATATTTTTTTGTTCTTCTGCTAATACCTGATTTTTTCTTCTTTCTTCATCATACTTCTTCTTCAACTCTTCATGCTCAATACTTAATTCTTTTAAATTTTCCGTAAGATTTTTATAGTTCTTTTGCAGAGTCGAAATCTTTCTCTCTAATTCTGAAAAATTATTTTCTAAATCTTGAAGCATTTCAGGTTTGTATATTCTAACTAAAAGCAAAAATAAAAAAATAATAACACTAACAAAAATAAAACGCTCTATATTTTGATATATAAACAAAAAAGGAGGCGCCAGAGCGTCTCCCATGTATTTTCCACTGAAAATTTTTTTATTCAAATTTCAGAACAAACATTACTGCTCTTGTCTGCAATGTAGAAACTGCAGATGCCCAGTAAGGAGGTGTAGTTGCGTTATCCGCCACTTTTTCATTGTTCATGAAGAATGTTCCTCTGATCGCAGGAGTCAGTTTAAACTTGTTGAAATAAAACTGGATTCCCATTTCTGCAGACCATGCAAAGTTGTGGGTGGTAGATCTGAAGATCCCCTGCATGTTATCATCTGTAGAAGTTGCATTAGACTGAAGGTTTACTACGTAGTTCACCCCTGCTGCAACGTAAGGTCTTGAGTTGTACCATCTTTGTCCGTGAAGCTCCAGAAGTACCGGAATATCTATTAATGTAGATTTAATTTCTCTTACTTTATCCTTTTCCTGTAAAGGGAACGGTATGAAGGGATCATTCGTTAAAGATCCACCTGCATAAATATCATTGGATTGAGTATTAAAAGTCAACTGTCTTTGTGCAAACTGTAAACCCGGCTCTATTCTTACGTCTAAATAGTCGTTCAGTCTCCATTTTGCAATAAGCCCGGCACCGAAACTATAACTTTCCTTAGAGGTAACAAGGTTTTCATTATCATTCATCCCATATTTCGGATGTAAAACAATGCGGTAATCCAGTCTGTTCCCGTTCAAATAAAACCCCCAACTGAATTTCTGTTCGTCGAAATCTTCCAACTTGTCCATTCTGTTTCGGGTTCTGAATTGCGCGTTTGCAAAAACGGCAACATTTACTGAGGTTAAAACCAGTGCTTTTAATAGAAATTTATTCATAGGTTACTTTGTTGCTTTATAAATTGTGGCTATACCTAAACTTAATTTTTTATATTCAACTTTCTTAAATCCCGTATCTAAAAGAATTTGCTTCATCTTCTCCCCGAAAGGAAAAGCATTTACAGAATCCGGAAGGTATGTATATGCCCTATTATCCTTGGAAACCAGTCTGCCAATCGCAGGCAATATATTTTTGAAATAAAACATATAAAATGGCCCCATGAAACCCTCAACCTTTGAAAACTCCAGTATATAAACACTTTTGTTATCTTTAACTACTCTTCTTAACTCTGCCAAACCTTTGGTAAGGTTCTCAAAATTCCTTACTCCAAATGCAACGGAAACCGCATCAAATCTATTGTCCTCGAAAGGTAAATTTTCTGCATCTCCTTTTTGCATGGAAATTTTGCCGTCTAATTTAAGTTTTTTTATTTTAATAACGCCAACATTCAGCATTTGTTGTGATAAATCTAATCCAACCACTTTAGAACCGGTTCCTTTTTCAATAGTTATTGCCAGATCTCCCGTTCCTGTAGCCACATCCAGCACTTCCTGCGGATTATCATTTTTCATCCATTTTACCAGTTTATTTCTCCACAAAACGTCAATTTTCATGGATAAAACATGGTTCAGAAGGTCATACTTCGGTGCAATGTTGTCGAACATATCCTCTACCTGGCTTTTTTTTGTAGCCTCTGAATTGTAGGGAGTAACTTTGGTGATATCTTTTGTCAAAACTTAAAACTTGTAATATTCTTTGTAATAATTTAGGTAATCCTGCTTTCTGAAGATTTTGGATCTTGATTCCACTTTCTGGATATTCTTGATCACTTTGTCATAGTCTTCATCCACATTGTAATAAAAATCTTCTGTGTAAAGCTTATTGAAGTGTCTGGCTCCTCCGTAATAATCCTTTCCGTCAATGACCGTTTTATCAAGATTGGCCAGTAACGAATCTTTTTTAAGATTGTAACCGTAATACTGATCGTTAATGTAGTAATCCTGGTGTGTAATATTGATCAGACCACGAAGTTTGTTAACTTCAAATGCCGAGTCATACAGCATTTTTTTGTTCTGATCAAAAACCTGAATAGAGTTTTTCCCTTTATTCAAATCCACATGCACATACTGCCCCGCTGAAATAATTCCTTCAGATCCGTTGTTGATCTTGAAATAGTAGGTGTTCGGGGTAGGATTATCTACAACATAATAATTCTTCTTGGCTAAAAAAAGGAAGTAGATCCCAAAGGCAACGATAAACGCCACAGCTGCAATAAGTAAGCCTTTTAAGGACGAGTTGTTTTTCATAGATTGTAAAGTACAATTTTTGCAAATTTAATAATATTTTTAATTCTCCGTTATTAATATTAATTATTAACTTTGCAACTTTAAAAAAATCATATAAACGAATGCCGAATACGATCATTATTGGCTCTGGATGTTATATTCCGAACAGAGTTATTGGTAGAGATTACTTCATGAATTCTGAGTTCTACACTGAAGACGGAGTAAAGATTGAAAAGCCTGTGGAAGAAACCATTGCGAAATTTGTAGAGATTACAGAAATCGAAAACAGGAGATTCATTGAGGATCATCTTTCCAACTCACAAATCGGTTATGAAGCTGCAAAAATTGCCCTTGAGGATGCAAAAGTAGATGGCGAGGACCTGGATTATATTATTTATGCAAGCAATTTCGGGGAAGTTACTGAACACGGATATGCTGATTTTATGCCTACCATGGCAGCGAGAGTGAAGAACAAACTGGGAATCAAAAACAGAAAGTGCGTAACCTACGATATGCTTTTCGGATGCCCTGGATGGGTAGAAGCCATGATTCTGGCAGATAACCTGATCAAAGCCAAAGTAGCCAAAACGATTCTGGTAATAGGAGGTGAAACATTAAGCCGCGTAACAGATCCTCATGACAGAAACAGAATGATTTTTGCTGACGGTGCAGGAGCTGTAGTCGTAAAAGCAACAGATGAAGAAAATGTAGGTATTATCGCTCACAATACAATCTGTGACAATGGCCCGGAACTGAACTATCTTGAAAACGCACCTTCCATCAATAAAGAAGTTGATCAGAGACGTCTATATGTAAGAATGTTAGGAAGAAAAATCTATGAATACGCTCTGAAAAATGTACCGGTTGCCATCAAAGATACCATTACTGATGCAGGTCTTTCTATTGAAGATATAGACAAAATCTTAATTCACCAGGCTAATGCTAAAATGGATTACGCCATGATTGAAAGACTTCACAAGCTTTATGATGTGAAAGAATACGATCATGCTATCTCTCCAATGACGATCCAGGATTTCGGAAACACTTCTGTAGCAACTATTCCTACCATGTATGATTTAATAATTAAAGGAAAAATGGAGGGTCAATCGTTTAAAGAAAAAGGTAACATTGTGATGACTTCGGTAGGTGCCGGAATGAACATCAATGCTATCGTTTACAGATTTCCTTAAAATATTTAATAAACAAAAAAATATAAAGCACAGGGAAGTTATTCTTTGTGCTTTTTTTGATCAGACATGCAAAAGAATTTTTTAATCATTGCCGGAATCTTCCTCTTTTTGGAAATATATATTTACCAGGCTGTCAGAACACTTACCGACAACCTTTGGATCAAAATCGGATACTGGGTTATATCATTAGCTGTGTATGGAATCTTCGCTTATGAAGTTACCCATTACCAGAGATCAGACAGAAGCATGGTAAGGGCCCAGATCATGATTTCATTATTTTTGATTTTTATCCTTCCGAAAATTTTCGTGGTTCTGTTTTTATTAATTGATGATATCATCAGAATCGGAGGCTATCTTATAGGTTTTTCCAAACCTTCAGAAAACTTCTTCCCGGAAAGACGAAAATTCCTGAGCCTTGTCGGATTGGGAATGAGTGGGGTTCTTTCTGCTCTTTTCATAGATGGAATCACGTTTGGAAAGTACAGACATAAAGTGAGAAGAGTAAGGGTAAATTTCACCAATCTTCCGAAAAGCTTCAAAGGCTATAAAATCATCCAGATTTCTGATGTTCACAGCGGAAGCTTCTCTGATCCAGGCAAATTAGAGCATGCCATTGAGCTGATCAATGAACAAAAGCCCGACCTGGTGTTATTTACCGGAGATATGGTGAATAATGTTGCGGATGAGTTTAAACCGTTTATTCCTTTATTTTCAAAAATACAGGCTAAAGATGGCAAGTTTGCGGTATTGGGTAACCATGATTACGGAGATTATGTAACCTGGGAATCACCTGCAGCCAAAAAAGAAAATCTTGACACCCTGATCCGCTATGAAAAACAAGCCGGATTTGATATGTTGAGAAACGAGCACAGGATTATTGAAAAAAACGGAGAAAAGCTCTATATTCTAGGTGTTGAAAACTGGGGATTAAAACCTTTCCCTCAATTTGGTAAAATTGATGATGCTTTAAAAAACGTACCGGAATCCGCCACGAAGATCCTGATGAGCCATGACCCTACCCACTTTGATTATGTGGTAAAAAAACATCCTGCAAACATCCATCTAACCCTTTCGGGACACACTCATGGGATGCAGTTTGGTCTGGATCTTAAAAATGTAAAATGGTCACCGGTACAATATAAATATCCTAAGTGGGCAGATTTATATGAAAGTGAAGGAAAGCTGCTGTATGTTAACAGAGGGTTTGGAGTATTGGGATATCCGGGAAGAGTGGGTGTATTGCCGGAGATTACACTTTTTGAACTGAGTTAGAGAGGCGGGGTCCGGGATGCGGGTTATTGGTTGCTGGTTGTTTGGTTGCGAGTTAGTTTATTCCGGGTTAGGTGTTACACACAACATCAAACATCAAACATTAAACCTTGAACCTTGAACTTAAAACCTTAAACCCTTTACCTAATCCCTGCAATCTAATCCCTACAACCTATCACCTAAAAAATATAATCTTTCATACGGGAAGTAGCCATTTCCCTGTCATTGAGAAAAGTAAGGAGGGCATCTAATTTGTCCTCCATTTTTTTACCCGAAAATAAGCTGCGGTAAAAAGGAATATCAAAACGGTATTTTTTAAAATCCGTAAACTGCCATGTGTTAAGATAGATCAGCACAAATTCTTCATTCTGCAAAGTCTCCAGCACCATATTCTGATAATACTTCATCGGCAGGATCTGGAATACGAAGTCATTATAGGGCAGCTGGCTGTAAGGAGAGATACTTTCCGGAACAATACTCAGTCCGTCCTCTTCTGTAATTTCCGTATCTCTTTTGAGCCTTTTGAAAGGAAAAAGAATATTGGCATTATCAATATTAGAAACGTAATTGAATTCCATCAGCTTCAGAATATCCTGCGGAACTTTCACATCTTTCTGGCGGATTCCCCTGATCTGTTTTTCCAGCAGATCCTGAATATTCTTTTTGGCATTTTCTATTTCTTCAGGATTTGAACCTTTATTATAAAAAGCAATTTCATGCCCTTTGGATGAAATTGCTTTTATTAAATTCTGAAGTTTTTCAGTAAGAGAAATCTCTACAAAAAAACTTGATTTGATATCATGAATATCTAAAATTCTAAGAATTGCTTTGGTATTATCTTCAGTGATTTTTAATCGCTCTTCATCAGAAATTTGAGAGCCGTTTTTTACTCCGGCTTCAATACAAGTGATGTTAAAAGTCAATAATACCATTTAAATTAAAATTTATGTAAATTTTATAAAATATTAAAAATCAGATGTTAAAAATAAAAGTAATTAAAGCATTACTTTACATTATTAATCCTTAGCTAATTTTACCTTCAGATTCTTAATCATATCTTTTGTCATCTCAGAAATTCCGAAATCATACGTCAGACCCCAGTCTTTTTTTGCTACTGAATCATCAATAGAAGCCGGCCATGAATCTGCAATTGCCTGTCTGAAATCCGGGTTATAATCAATCGTAAAATCCGGAATTTCTTTCTTGATTTCTTCCGCCAGTTCTTTTGGGGTAAATGACATTCCACCCAGATTGTAGGAAGAACGAACCGTTAAGCTTTCTTTTGGAGCTTCCATCAGTTTTAAGGTTGCATTGATAGCATCATCCATATACAGCATTGGCATTCCTGTATTCTCGGAAATAAAGCTTGTGTATTTTCCGTCTTCAATGGCCTTGTAGAAAATCTCAACAGCATAGTCAGTAGTTCCACCTCCTGCAGGCGTCTTCCATGAGATCAACCCGGGATATCTGATACTTCTTACATCCACCCCATGTTTGTCGAAATAGTATTCACACCACTTCTCCCCTGCCATTTTTGAAATCCCGTAAACAGTGGTAGGATTCAACACTACATCCTGTTCCACATCGTGCTTTGGAATTCCTTTTCCAAATACCGCGATAGAACTTGGCCAGAAGATCTTTTTAAGAAGCCCTTCTTTCGCCATTTCACAAAAATGAAGGAGTGGTTCAAGATTTAATTTCCATGCGAAAATCGGCTGCTTTTCCGAAGTCCCGGATAAAAGCGAAGCAAGGTGATACACTGTAGTGATATCGTAATCTTTAATCACCTGTCTTACCAATTGCGTATTGGTAACATCCATTCTTTCATAGTGTCCGGCAGAAGTAATTCCTTCCTGCCATCTGTCCAGTCCTGAAGCAACAACATTTTCCGCTCCGTGGATTTCAACAAGTCTGTTTGTAAGTTCGGTACCAATTTGTCCCAGGGCACCTGTAATCAGTATTCTTTCCGTATAGGATTCCATTTTCAGATTTTTTTAGAATTGTACAAAAGTAAAAAAAACATGTCAACCATAATAAAAAAGGTGTATTTAAAAACGTTTCTCTGATAACCATCTTCATCTTCAATAAGATAATTTCAATGAAAGAAAAAATCAAATGCAATGATCATCAGGCTGTGATTCACTGAAAATTCAATAATTTTGTTTCAAGAAAAAACAATCATATGAAGAAGATTTTAATTGCTTCGATGCTGTTGGCAGTTCAGTTCAGCTGGGCTCAATTCACAGATATCAATATTATCAAGGAAGTACAGGTAAAAAACAAAGGTGTAGTAGTCTCTGCACATCCTTTAGCCAGTGAAGCTGGAGCTAAAATCTTAAAGATGGGCGGAAATGCTTATGACGCTGTTACAGCGACACAGTATGCGCTTGCTGTTGTCTACCCGCAGGCTGGGAATATTGGCGGCGGCGGATTTCTGGTGGGGGTTAAAAACAATGGGGAAAGATTTACATTGGACTACAGGGAAACTGCTCCTAAGAAAGCTTCACGGGATATGTATATCGACAAAAAAGGAAAAGCGGATACTGATCTTTCTCAAAATGGAAGGCTGGCAGTAGGCGTTCCCGGAAGTGTCGCAGGATTTTTTGCTACCTTGAAGTATTGCAAGCTGCCGATGGAAAAGATCATCCAGCCTGCCATTGATCTCGCAGAAAAAGGGTTTACCATCACAGATAAAGAAGCAGAAATGCTGAACAACCAAAGAGAAAAATTTCAGAAGCACAACAAATCTTCGATCATTTTTGTAAAAGATACTCCCTGGAAAGCCGGAGATCTGTTAATTCAAAAAGATCTTGCCGAGACTTTAAAACGCATTCAGAAATCGGGAGCTAAAGGTTTTTATGAAGGAAAAACAGCTGAACTCCTGGTTGCTGAAATGAAAAGAGGGAACGGAATCATCACGCTGGAAGATCTTAAGAACTATAAAGTTGCAGAAAGAAAAGCTCTTGAATTTGATTATAAAGGAAATGATGTTGTCACCATGCCTTTACCATCAAGCGGTGGAGTGCTGCTTGCTCAAATGCTGAGAATGGCAAGTTTTGAAAACCTGGAAAAATATCAGCAGAACTCAACAAAAGCAGTTCAGATTATGGCTGAAGCAGAAAGAAGAGCTTTCGCAGACAGAGCAGAATATATGGGAGATCCGGATTTTATTCAGGATAAAACTTCTTACCTGATTTCTGACGAATACCTGAAAGGCAGATGGAAAAATTTCAGTTTTGATAAAGCTACTCCAAGCGCAGAAGTTGGCAAAATCATAGAACAGCCTAAGGAATCGATGCAGACTACTCATATTTCCGTATTAGATAAGGATGGAAATGCTGCTTCAGTAACCACCACCCTTAACGGATATTACGGAAGTAAAGTTTTAGTTTCCGGAGCAGGATTCTTTTTAAATAATGAAATGGATGATTTCTCTATTAAGCCGGGAGTGCCGAATATGTTTGGAGCTGTGGGTGGAGAAGCCAATTCTATCCAGCCTAATAAAAGAATGCTTTCCTCTATGACACCAACCATTCTCCTTAAAGGCGGAAAGCCTTATATGGTGGTGGGAACTCCCGGAGGAACAACCATTCCAACATCAGTATACCAATCTATTGTAAATGTTGTAGATTTTAAACTGAATGCCAATCTCTCAGTAAATGCACCAAAGTTCCACCATCAGTGGCTTCCGGAAACCATTACGGTAGAGAACAATTTCCCTGAAAGTACCATTTCTGAACTGAAGAGTAAAAATTATGTTATTGAAAAGACAAAATATATCGGAAAAACAGAAATAATCGTTCTTGATGAAAACGGAAATATTCATGCAGTGGCAGACGGCCGTGGAGATGATTCAGTTGCCGTTGAATAAACAGGTCAGATTATCAAACAATACAGTTTCGGCTTCATTCTTCGAATGAAGCCGAAACTTTTTTAACCACCTTATAAGACCAGTTCTATAGATTCTTTTCAATGACATTTGTCATGTTTTCAGATAAATTTTCTTAATTTTCGCCCTTAAAAAAACAAAACGACTGTTCTTTGAAAGCAAAAAAAATATACAATCAGCTTTATTTCCAGGTGATTATCGCCATAATTGCAGGTATTCTTCTTGGAAAATTTTATCCTGAACTGGGAGAAAAGATGAAACCTTTAGGGGACGGATTCATCAAATTAGTGAAAATGATTATCGCTCCGGTAATCTTCATTACACTTACGTTGGGAATTGCCCATATGACCGATTTAAAAAAAGTAGGAAGAATTGCAATAAAGGCAATGATTTACTTTTTCACTTTTTCAACCCTTGCTCTTATTATCGGGTTAATAGTAGGGAATATTTTACAGCCTGGCCATGGTTTAAATATTAACCCTTCTACTCTGTCGGGTGACGTTTCACAATATCAGGCCAAAGCTCATGAATCTACTCTTACCGGTTTTATTATGAATATTATCCCGGAGACTTTATTCAGTCCTTTGGTGGGTGATAATATTCTTCAGGTTCTGCTGGTGGCTATTTTAATGGGAGTTGCTTTGGTTTTAACAAAAGAAAAAAGCCAGAAAGTAACTGATTTTTTACAGGATCTGTCAACTCCGGTTTTTAAAATCGTACATATGCTTATGAAGCTTGCCCCAATCGGAGCTTTCGGAGCAATGGCTTTTACGATCGGAAAATATGGACTTCATTCTGTATTAAACCTGATATTTCTTGTCGGCACATTCTATATTACGTCTATTCTTTTTGTCGTTATCGTATTGGGGGCCGTGGCATGGTATAATGGATTTAACATTTTCAAATTTCTTTTTTACCTTAAAGAAGAGCTTCTCCTTGTTCTGGGAACCAGTTCTTCGGAATCTGCCTTACCGGGAATCATGGAAAAACTTGAAAAAGCAGGCTGTTCAAGGGCAATTGTAGGCCTGGTAGTTCCTACCGGATATTCTTTTAATCTTGACGGAACGAATATCTATATGACTCTTGCCTCTCTTTTTATTGCACAGGCATTAAACATTCATCTTCCTCTTGAAAAGCAGCTTATGCTCCTTCTGGTAGCGATGTTAAGTTCAAAAGGTGCAGCAGGTGTTACAGGCGCAGGGTTTGTTACTCTTGCAGCAACATTGGCTGTAGTTCCTGAAATTCCGATTGCTGGAATGACCTTGATTCTCGGAATTGACAAGTTTATGAGTGAATGCAGAGCTTTAACAAACGTTATTGGAAACTCAGTAGCGACCGTTGTTGTTGCCAACTGGGAAAAGCAGCTTGACAAAAACCAGCTTCAATACTGCCTGGACCATCCGCATGATGTTGAGAAAAAGCTTGAAGGGTAAGCAGGTAGCAGATGGGAGATTATAGATAGCAGGTTTTAGGTTGAAGGGATTAGCCATTAAAGACTAAACTAAAAAAACTTTAAACCTTGAATCTTGGACCTTAAATCAGAATATTCAGACTTGAAGGTTGTACCTTAATGTGAATCGGTGATTTGATTTTATTAAATTCACCATCCAGATGCCAGTTTTTGGTATTGACTTTAAATGATATTTCAGAGACAGGAAGATAAGTAACATATTCATCATCTTTCAATCTTTTGGTAAACATTCTGAAAGCAAAAAGCGCAGAATACGTAAGCGGAAATTTCTTCACCAGAACCATATCAACCAAACCATCACTTTTGCTGGCTTTGGGAGCAATGTATGCATTGTTACCAAACTGGCGGGTATTGGCAATGTTCATCATCAGATATCTTCCATTGTACTGCTGATAAGCTTCATCAAAAAACTTTACTTTAATTGGCTTGTAATTGAAGAAAGTCTTCAGGGAAACTTTGATGTAATTTTTGAATCCGCGACTTGTTTTTTCAAATTCCTTTACAACCTTTCCGTCAAAACCTGTTCCTGAGACATTGATGGAAAGCCTGTCGTTCACAGTAAAAGTATCTATTTTCCTGGAGTTTTTTGCTTTTATTTTTTCCAAAAGTTCATCCAGGTTTTTGCTGAATCGTGTCTCATTGGAAAATCCGTTTCCAGAGCCGGCCGGGAAAATTGCGAGGATTTTCTCTGTATTAATAAGGTTTTTGGCTACTGTAGAAATAGTACCGTCTCCTCCTATTGCCACAAAAATATCCACTTCCTCAAAATGAGCCTGAATAAACTCATCTGTTCCGGGAATAGATTCTGACACGTAATACAACGGGTCTTTCACCTTTGTTTTAAGTTCGTTCAAAAACGGCTGATAGTTTTTTTTGGCCGAAAAAGGATTGATAATAAAAGCTACTTTGTCCATCACCACAAAATTAAAAAATGCTTCCAGAACTGGAAGCATTAATTTATTTAATTTTCATTCTTTCTTTGAATTCTGCATTTAAGGTATCTTTCAGATCTTCCCATGAAACAGGAATTGTAATATCCCCGGCCGCAAAAGCTGCAATTTCATAAGGACTGTAGTGAAAATACAGGTTTTTGTCATCAAAATAGAAATTATCAGAAGCCGGAATTTTATCTACCAATAACATTTCCGAATTCTTAACTTCTCCGTCGCCATCCATCGTTCCGCTGTTAATTTTATCGATATTTTTCATCAGAATGGCTTCTATTTTATTTTTAGGCATTGAAGTAATATCTTTCAACTCCATTTTTCTGTTGTTTTTAAGATCAAAAACCCTTTCTGAAAATCCGTAATTATCATGAGCTCCTCCTTCATAACCGCTTCCTACATACTGAATATGCATATAACCATTTTTATTGGAAATCAGGTTCATGTGTGAGCTTGAATACCAATTCTGGGCATAGGTCACATCTGAAAGCCAGTCTTTATTATCGTTTTTTACAGCATTGAAATAGTCATTCTTTTCTTTATCAAGATAAGCCTGAAGCCCGGCTTTGGAAAAGTCTTTGATTTTTTCATTCTGGAAATAGATGCTGTCCAGCAGTTTTTTATCTTTTAAAGTAGGGAAAACCAACAGTTTTGAAGTGAAGCTCACTTTTAAGGAATCTGTAATTTTTGTAGAGTCATTTACTTTTACAGAATCTACTACAAATTCTTCTGCAGCTTTGTTTTCTGTTTTTTCTGCCTGTCCTGTTGTTTCGCTTTTTTTACAGGAAGCCACGGCCAGGAAAGAAGATAATGCTATAACAGCAATCGTGTTTTTCATAATTTATTTTTTGATATCAAATACAAAAACCATTCAAAAGATGAATGGTTTCTGAAAATTTTTTATTTTTTATTTAAATCGTACTAAAAAATTACTTTTTAACGAGGCTGATCACCTGATTTTCAAATTTTGAAGCAACTCCCCAGATTTGTTTAAATGCGGGATAATATTCTTTCGGATAGTCTGAACTGTTAACCTTTGTGGTTGTGGTTACTTCCAGCTTATTTCCTTTTTGTTGTACTGAATAGGTATAGGCTATTTCTTTGTCTTCCGTTACAATCTTTTTCTCTTTAGGCATTTCCTCAATTACATATCCATCAGGAATTTCAAGAATTACCTTTTTAACTTTGGTTATAGGAGATCCGAAATCGATAGGATATTTTCGGACTTCGGTCTGATCAAATTCATTGGAATTTTTATTTAAAAACAACATTGGATTAATAATCATTTTCTTTCCTACTCTGTCAATAAGGTTTGTTGAAGAAAACTTCATACTGCTTTCAAATTCTCCGTTTTCCAATACTTTTGAATCAATATCCGTGAAATCTATTGAGAAATTCTCTTTATACTGCTTTTTATATTTTTCCGGATTATCATCATAGCTGTCTTTAACATACATGGCATAGGCACCGGTATCTTTGTCTGAATAGGTTCCGGAAATACTTCCGTCATCATTAATTCTGGCATTCACGGTAAGGTAAGTATTGCTTGATTTCAGATTAGCCATTTGAATCTGCAGTGCCTTATCTTTGGTTACCAGGATTCCATACTGGTTCCAGTTTTTAAGGGGGATTTCATCCAATGAAGACTGCTTGGAGGTGGCATCATAAATATGTAACTGATCATCCAGCTTAACAGTAGCCAATACAAAATTCATATTGGATACGTTAGGAGACACCAGATTGATAAGACCGTTTTCTACGGTAGAAATAACCAACGGATCAGCTTTAAGACCAGCTTCGCGAAGCATCATCACAAGAAAAAGATTAATTTCTGCATCATTCCCTGTTTTGGTTTCCAAAAGCTTCTTAATCCCGTCTTCAGTATAAATTCCTTTATCTTTATTCCAGGTAAAAGTTTTCTGTACGTATGAAAAGATAGCATTTGCCTTTTCAAGGTCAGTCTTCATTTCCGAAACTCCGGCAGGCATATTTTCTTTTGCAAGCTTTGTTCTTTTCAGTTCTCCTCCAAAGTCTTCACTTTCATAAAGTCTCTTGGCAATCTGGTCCCATGAAGATGAATACAGCTTAAGCTCACCAAAATTGGTAGAGTTCAGCTCGGCACTTATTTTTGTTCTGAAATTCCTGTCATTTCTTACAAATTTCTCCGTTTTAAAGCCAGTTAAATTTTCATAAGCAAATCTAAAGGTTTTATATTGAGTACCATACAACAGCCTCTCCTCCATTTCCCTGTACTTAGGGGTAAGGCCTCCGGTATAGTTTACATTATAAGACATATTGATGGGTGCATCTAAAACATATTCTGTATTCAGTGAAGGGGTATCAGATTCTATCAGCACCTCTGGAATCATAAACCGGAACGGAGATACAATCTCATACTGATATTCTATAACCGATCCGTTTTTTACGCCTGGAAAAGCAAATTTTGTCAGCGTAACATATTTATTCTCTTTACTTTTATATTGAGAACTCTTTTCTACTTTTAAAGGAACAGCCGCTCCATTCTCAAGATTGTAGGTAAATGCCTTGAACTTCCCCAGTGATTCTCTGTTGCTTCCAACATTATAAATAGGAATTTCGAGATTCAACCAGTCTTCTGCTTTATCTTTATCGTATATCTTCACTCTGTAAAAATATCTTTTGTGAAGATTACCGGTATTGGCATCTACCATAAAATAAGCAGATTTATACAAAATTTCGGCAGGTGCATTTTCATCCAACAAAGATTTTGCTTTGGACAGATCTGCCTCGTTAAATTTAGGTGGATTCAGAAATTCATATTTTTTCTGAGCGTTGAGTAATATTGCATTGGTAGAGCACAGAAGCAATACTATTATTTTTTTCATGGTTATATTTTTGTTATTAAAATTTTTGAATTGTCCATATTCAGAATCTTTTTTCTGAAATTGATATAGTCATTGTACTTTTCTTTCGGATATAATCCTTTATTAATCTGTATCTTCCGGGTCACCATTACCTGTCCGTCACCTTTAACAAAACCTAGCTTATAGGATCCGAATTCAGAAGTGATATTTGAGTTGTCAGGAATTTCATCCACTTTATAGCCTAAAGGAAGAACAAAAGCAATTTCATACTCGTCCTCATAAGACATCCCTACTTCAAAAGGAAGCTCACGGTTTTCATCCGTTTTAAAGACAGCATCGGTAAAAATTGGTACAGATCTGAAAAGAAGGCTGTTTCCGGCTTTCTTGGAGAAATTATTGGTCTTGAAATCCAGATCATAAGTAATAACGGCATTGTCTCTGTCGTTATTAAAATTTTTCATTTCTACTTTTTCAAAGTTTAAAATATCAAACCTCCTTTTTATAGCATCATTTTTTTCCTTAGGATCAAGATTGACAAAACTTAAGTTGTAGTCATATTGATTTCCGGTATAGGAAAAGCTGCCGCTTCCTGTAATACTGTTATCTTCATTAAGGTTGACTCTTAATTTCTGTTTTTCTTTATTCTGTTCCGCTTTATAAACGGGTGTATTGATCAGTTCTATTCCTTTCGGAGTTACAGCAAGTACATTTCTGTCGGTGGTACTGTAACTTAAATGGTTGAAAGCAATTTGCTGAGAGGTATTTTCCAGCCATATATTTCCTTTTTCTGTAGGAACCATAAGAATAATATGGTTTCCACCCATAGCAGGAAATTCCGGATCAAAGGAAACCTGTGACCGTCCGGAATTGATGATACAATAATTAGAAGGAATTCCTGCTTCATTCAAAAGAATCTTCATATAGTTGGTAAGTCCCTTGCAGTCACCATATCCTTTTTTCTGAACTTCATCCGGCAGCATGGGCTGCCAGCCTCCTATTCCTAATGAAACAGCTATATACCGGGTTTTGTTCTGCATATACTGATAAATTTTCTTTACTTTATCTTCTACAGAACCCTGTAATTGTAAAGACGCAACCTCAGCTTTAATAGCAGGAGTAGATGCAGAAACAGGAACCAGAAGATCATTGTAGATCCAGGTTCCGAAATCTGTCCAGTTATTCAAAGTTCCCTGCTTTCCTGCCAGACTGAATTTTGCCAGAGCAAAGTTGACCGCAGGTAAGATTTTAACAGGCTGTGGGATCATAAAAGCATCATCAATGGCAGGTACATTTTTATAGGTATATGTTTTATCATTGCCACTGCCGCTTTCTATCACGGTGGTATAATTGTATTTTGAAGGGTAAATTTTAGATCTTAGTTCTATTCCCGAGGTGTTAACAATTTTAAACTGTGCTTCTTCCAGTGCTATTTTAGTAGAAGTAAAGGGCACAAAATCCGGGATGAAAACAGTATCTTCATCTTCCGCTTCGTAAGAAAAATCAACAGTATAAGGATATTGAACCGGTGTATATGAATAAACCAATATCCTGTTATCAGAATAAAAAACTCCCTGAGGGTTGTTCGCTACATCTTTAAAATCAGACTTTGAAACACTTTTAATTTTCTTCCCTGATTCATCATAGATTGTAACCTTTATATTCGAAATACTTTTTGATTTATCATAAGGAATGTAAGCTACTGCCTCCTCGTCCCCATCTTTATTTAAAACTGTAGTTACCTTATTATACTGATATTTTATTTCATCAATTTTGTTGATCTGAATGGTTGTAAAATCCTTTCGTATAACAACATCAGCGTTTTTCTTTAAATTTACCGGAATTGCAGAAGCAGGATAGCTTTGTGCAAAATATAATGAGGCGGTAGATAAAGCCCCAAGGACTAATATTTTCATCATAGTTATTAAGATGATGCAAAAATAAGAAAATCTTAATAACTGTTAAAAAAAATATAAAAGGCTTCAACCAGTGAAGCCCTTAACCTAATACTTAAAAAAGTACTGTTTTGAAATGTACCTATAAGGCTATGAACACATTATCAACTTTTCATGAGTTATTTCTGAAAAGTTAAAGCAGAATATTTTTATTCATTCTATATTGAAAGAAGAATATGTATTCTGCTGCATGAAGGGATAAGCTTCATATTGTCTGCGTTTCAAATTTAGAATAATTTACAACTCATATAATTCAAAAGGTGTAGAATTAATATGAAACAGAGGTACAATTAATTCTACAAATGCATATTATCAATAAAAAAGACCTCATTGCTGAAGTCTTTTAATTTTCTCTTTCTTATATTATTTAATCATTTGGAATACGTTTGCCATCGAATTGATCACTTCCAAGTCCCAATACCGGAATAAAAATAAATCCGAAAAGCAGAATCAGAATCGTGTAAAGCGGTGTTTCTTTTCCAAATCCTTTGGCAAGTCTGTCATATACAACCCAGCATGCAAAAATATTGACCAATGGAATAAAGAAAAGAATGATCCACCAGATTGGTTTTTTCACGATTTCCAGCAATACGATTGTATTATAAATAGGAATAAAAGCAGCCCAGGCATCCTGTCTTCCTGCTTTCTGAAAGATTTTGTACATGCAATATCCATAGAATACATAGCACAATAATCCGAAGAACATAGCTCCCATTCCTATGCCTGCAGCGGCTGCGCCAGACACTGCATCTGTCCCGTTATAAGGGTCTGTTTGTAAAAGAGTTAACATATTATTTGTTTTTTGATTTGTCCAAATATAAAAAAAGCTTCCAAATAATCGGAAGCTTTTTTATTATATTTTTAAAAACGTTTATGCATCAATTTTGGCATATTTTGCATTTTTCTCAATAAATTCTCTTCTTGGCGGAACCTCGTCACCCATCAACATGGAGAAAATACTGTCAGCTTCCACTGCATTATCAATGGTTACCTGCTTCAGAATTCTGTGTTCAGGGTTAAGGGTTGTTTCCCAAAGCTGCTCAGGGTTCATTTCTCCAAGACCTTTGTAACGCTGTACCTCTACCCCTTTTCCGTCCGGAGACATTTCCAGAGTAAACTCTTCACGCTCTTTTTCGTTGTAAGCGTATACTTTTTTGTTTCCTTTCTTTAACAGGTATAAAGGTGGTTGAGCGATATAGATATAACCATTCTCAATAAGTTCTTTCATATATCTGAAGAAGAAAGTAAGAATCAGTGTGGAAATGTGAGATCCGTCAATATCGGCATCGGTCATGATAACGATCTTGTGGTATCTCAGTTTTGATAAGTTCAATGCTTTGCTGTCTTCCTCAGTTCCTACGGAAACTCCAAGAGCTGTATAGATATTTCTGATCTCTTCGTTATCATATACTTTGTGAAGCATAGATTTTTCTACGTTCAGGATTTTACCTCTTAACGGAAGAATAGCCTGGAAGTGTCTGTCTCTTCCCTGCTTGGCTGTACCCCCTGCGGAATCTCCCTCTACAAGGAAGATTTCAGATTCTGCCGGATCTTTTGATGAACAGTCAGATAGTTTTCCAGGAAGACCGGAACCTCCCATCGGAGATTTTCTCTGAACCATTTCACGCGCTTTCTTAGCGGCCTGTCTTGCTTTTGCTGCCAAAACCACTTTCTGAACGATCTGCTTCGCTTCATTTGGGTTTTCTTCAAGGAAATTGGTAAGCATTTCCCCTACAATTTTATCTACAGCCCCTGAAACTTCAGAGTTTCCTAATTTTGTTTTAGTTTGCCCTTCAAACTGAGGCTCCATTACTTTTACGGAAACTACAGCTGTTAAACCTTCACGGAAGTCATCTCCTGTAACTTCTACTTTTTCCTTCTGCGGAATTCCTAAATCATCAGCATATTTCTTAAGGGTTCTCGTCAAAGCACGTCTGAAACCTGCCAGGTGAGTTCCCCCTTCATGGGTGTTGATATTGTTAACGTAAGAGTGAAGATTCTCATTGAAAGAAGTATTGTAACGCATTGCTACTTCTACCGGGATATCATCTCTTTCTCCTTCCATGAAGATCACATGCTCCATGATAGATTCACGGTTACCGTCAATATAAGCAACAAACTCCTTCAAACCACCTTCAGAATGGAAAACTTCTGAACGGAAAGATCCGTCTTCCAATTTTTCTCTTTCATCGGTAAGCGTAATGGTAATTCCTTTATTAAGGTAAGAAAGCTCTCTTAAACGGCTTGCTAATGTATCGTAATTGTAAACTAATTCTGTAAATATAGTATCATCCGGCTGGAAAAACTGCTTGGTTCCTCTTCTTTCGCTGTGACCAATCTCTTCAACACCGGTCTGCGCTTTTCCTCTGGAATAAATCTGCTGATAAACGTTTCCGTCTCTGTAAACAGTAGTGATCATCTCATTGGAAAGTGCATTCACACACGAAACCCCAACCCCGTGAAGACCTCCTGAAACCTTATAAGAGTCTTTATCAAACTTACCTCCGGCCCCGATTTTAGTCATTACAACTTCAAGGGCTGATTTCTGCTCCTTTTCGTGGAAATCAACCGGGATACCTCTACCGTTATCACTTACTTCAATTCCGTTTCCTTCCTTGATGCTAACGAAGATCGTATCGCAGTACCCTGCCAATGCCTCGTCAATAGAGTTATCTACTACTTCATAAACCAAGTGGTGAAGTCCTCTGACTCCTACATCACCAATGTACATTGAAGGACGCATACGAACGTGTTCCATTCCTTCCAATGCCTGAATACTACTAGCTGTATATTGTTTTTGACTCATATTAAATATTAAAAATCCTGCTCTATGCAAAGACTCACAAATATCGTGATTTTTTTCGAGGTATGAAAGTTAAAAAGTGTCAAAAAAATGTGGAGTTTTCTTTAGAAAAACATAAGGATTAGTGAGCGGGTAAAAGAAACAAAATTAAAATGTATTGGTGAGATAGCAACTGTTGTAAATCATATTCATCATCAATAATTTATGCGTAAATTTATTTACTGAAAAGTTGATATTATGGATGATTTTATAGCAGCACGTGCTCAGATGGCACTTTCCCTGGGCTTTCATATCATATTCTCCTGTGTGGGTATGGTGATGCCATTCCTTATGGCTTTTGCCCATTGGAAATATCTTAAAACCAACAATGAAGTATATAAAGGATTAACAAAAGCATGGAGCAAAGGAGTGGCTATCCTTTTTGCCACCGGAGCGGTTTCCGGAACAATGCTTTCCTTTGAGCTGGGACTTTTGTGGCCTGGTTTTATGAAACATGCCGGTCCTATTTTCGGAATGCCTTTTTCTCTGGAAGGAACAGCCTTTTTTATTGAGGCAATTGCCATTGGGTTCTTTTTATATGGATGGGAAAGGTTTAATAAATGGTTTCACTGGTTCTGCGGATTTCTTGTGGGACTAAGCGGACTTGCTTCCGGAATCCTGGTGGTGGCAGCCAACTCATGGATGAATTCTCCCACCGGTTTTGATTATATCAATGGACAATACCTTAATATAGATCCTATCAAAGCGATGTTCAATGATGCATGGTTTCCTCAGGCTCTTCATATGACGGTTGCTGCTTTTTGTGCAACAGGATTTGCAGTTGCAGGAGTTCATGCTTTTATGATCATGCGAAAAAGGAATATTGAGTTTCACACCAAAGCGTTTAGAATTGCGGTGGGTTTTGCCCTGATTGGAGCATTTGGTGCGCCTTTGAGTGGTGATGTTGCAGCCAAATCCGTTGCAGAAAGACAACCGATCAAGCTTGCGGCTATGGAGGCGCATTTTGAAACTGAAAAAGGAGCTTCATTCGTGATTGGAGGAATTCCTGACGAGAAAAATGAAGAAGTAAAATATGCAGTGAAAATCCCAAAAGTTTTAAGCTTTCTGGTAAGCAATGATTTCAATTCCGAAGTAAAAGGTCTCAAGGATTTCCCGAGAGATGAGTGGCCTCCGATTGCAGTTGTTCATTATGCTTTTCAGATTATGATCTTCTTCGGTGTGATTATGATTGTTATCGGAGCTGTCTATTTGTATGCCTTCTTCTTCAGAAAAGAATGGCTGAGTAAAAACTGGCTGTTAAAAACCTTCCTCATCGCAACGCCTTTTGGATATATTGCGCTGGAGGCGGGATGGACCGTAACTGAAGTAGGAAGACAGCCATGGATTATCTATGGCATTATGAGAACTGCAGATGCTGTAACCCCGATGCCGGGAATACAATATTCATTCTATTTCTTCACCGCAATTTTTGTATCCTTATCACTGATTCTGATTTTCCTTTTAAAAAGGCAGATACAGATGGTACCAAAACTTTATGACCCTACCGATTCTCAGTTTAACGATAAAAACAAAAAATCATGATTTACATTGTAATAGGTTTTCTCTGGCTATCCATTTGTCTTTATATTATTCTGGGAGGAGCTGACTTTGGAGCAGGTATTGTAGAAATGTTCACCAATAAAAAAGCCCGCCATAAAACCCATGAGATTATGTATGAATCTATTGCTCCTGTTTGGGAAGCCAATCACATGTGGCTGATTATTGCCATCGTTATCCTTTTTGTTGGCTTTCCGGAGATTTATACCACTATGTCTACTTATCTTCACATTCCTTTAGTCTTAATGCTTTTAGGAATTATTGCAAGAGGAACAGCTTTTACGTTCAGGCATTATGATGCTGTGAAAGACAATTGGCAGGTTTTATATACGCAGATATTTTATTATGCGAGCCTTTTGACTCCCTTCTTTTTGGGGTTAATTGCAGCTGCAACGGTTTCCCACTCTATCAATCCTGATGCAACAGGTTTTCTGGATCTGTATGTTTTCAGCTGGCTGAACTGGTTTGGGGTTTCTGTGGGCTTATTTACTGTAGCGTTGTGTGCTTATCTTGCGTCTATTTTTTCATTAAGAGAAACCCGTGGGAAAGAAGAATTGCTATTAATGATAAGAAAATCAAAACAAACAATGATATTTGTTGTGATTACAGGAATTCTGGTATTTGCTACTGCTTACCTTTCAGATATTCCTCTTTTGATGTGGGTATTTTCAAAGCCTTTGGGCATTATGGCTATTGCTTTTGCTACTGTTGCTTTACTGCTTATTTTAAGAGCACTGAATACCCAAAAATTACTTCCGGTGAGAGCTCTTGCAGGCTTTCAGATGGTGATGATTCTTGTGGCCGCTACCTATCAGCATAATCCGGATATTATTCTTTTAGGTAATGGACAGCATCTTTCATTGTTAGAACATATGGCACCGCCTAAAACTATTGCTGCATTAGGCTGGGCATTGATGCTGGGATCTTTATTTATTCTGCCGTTTTTATTTTATTTGATGGCTTCTTTCAGTAAGCTTAGAAAATAACACTATGAAAGGTTATAAAGACAAAACTGAACTTATTGAAGAAATTAAAAAAAGGTTCCTTCTTTACAACAAGGAATTCGATGATATTAAAGAAAAGGAAAAAGATTGGCTAAAAGTAGGGGTTGATAAAACACCAGCCCAGAATATATCCTATCAGATTGGCTGGACCCAACTGCTCCTACAGTGGGAAGCTGATGAAAAGAAAGGAAAGGAAGTAAAAACACCTGCCCCTGAATATAAATGGAATAATTTAAAAGGATTATATCAGTCTTTCTATGAGCAATATAGCTCCTATAGTCTGGCAGACCAAAGAGATCTCTTACAAAAGCAAGTCGATGAAATTATAAAATGGATTGAAGGCCTTGATGATAAAATCCTGTTTGAACCTGAACAAAGGAAATGGGCAACAACACCCGCTAAATGGCCCGTATGGAAATGGATACATATCAATACAGTTGCTCCTTTTAAAAATTTTAGAATACAGCTCCGGAAATGGAAAAAAGAAAAAGGTACAGAATAACTCTGTACCTTCTATTTTTAATTCTTTATCAATTTTGTCTGGTGCCTCATTGGCCATTACAGAAAATAAATTCGGGATTAAAGGCTCGAAGCTATATAAAATTATCTACTTCCTACTTTCAGCTGCCCATCTAATTTTCTTAAATAACCTAATCAGGATTCAGATTATTTCATGATTTATTTTTAAAAAATTCATCAATTTTCTCTGCGCATTGTCTGCCTTCCGCAATAGCCCATACTACAAGACTTTGTCCTCTCCGGGCATCACCACAGGTGAAAATTTTATCCTGATTGGTTTTATATTCTTTATTATTTCCGATTAAGTTCCCTTTTGGATCCAGGTGAATATCTAATGCTTCAACCAGCCCTTTATGCTCAACATGCGTATATCCTAAGGCAATAAAAATAATATCACATTCGAGTACAAATTCAGATGCTGGTTTTTCAGTATATAAATTCCATTTTCCTTCATCAGAATCTTTAGTCCATTCTGCTTCCACCAGGCGAATTCCTTTCAGGTTTCCATGTTCATCTTTCACAAATTCTTTTGAATTCACAGACCACATACGATCACAACCCTCCTCATGGGAGGAAGTAATCTGCAGTAGCGCAGGATAAGTGGGCCATGGCATCGTTTCATCCCGTTCTGTTGGTTGCATAGGTTTATAATAAATCTGGTATACAATTTCTGCTCCCTGACGGTTAGAAGTTCCTATACAATCGGACCCTGTATCTCCACCTCCTATGACCACTACTTTTTTTCCTTTCGTATTAATTTCTTCTTCTTCAAAAGGAATCCCGCTTACTTTTTTATTACTTTGTTTAAGAAAATCCATTGCGAAATAAATACCTTTTGCATCCCTGTTGGGAATGACCAGATCTTTGGGAACAGTGCTTCCTGTTGCCAATACAATTGCATCAAAATTGCGGTTCAATTCTTCTACAGCATAATTAACACCAACGTTAATTCCGGTACAAAATTCAACTCCTTCTTCCTTCATCCACTGAACTCTGCGTTCTACAATATTTTTATCCAATTTAAAATCCGGTATTCCAAACCTTAATAATCCTCCTATTTCAGGATCTCTTTCAAAAACTGTAGTACTATATCCCATCTGGTTCAATTGATATGCTGCCGCCAATCCGGCAGGTCCGGAACCTACTACCGCAACCTTTTTATCTGTTTTCAGCTTGGGAAGTCTTGGCTTGGCAAAACCTTTCTCGAAAGCTATTTCTATAATATTCTTTTCTATTTCCTCAATGGTAACGGCCTTGTCGTTAATTCCCAACACACATGCACTTTCGCAGGGAGCAGGACAAATTCTTCCGGTAAACTCAGGAAAATTATTTGTAGCTATTAAAATCTGATATGCTTTTTGCCATTGTTTTTTATATACGGCTTCATTAAACTCAGGAATGAGATTTCCCAGCGGGCAACCACTCTGGCAAAACGGAACTCCGCAATCCATACATCTTGCCGATTGACAATTCAACTGCTCATCAGAAGGCTTCTGAATAAATTCCTTATAATCCTTAAGTCTCTTTTCAACATCCAGTTTAGAAGGAAGTTCCCTCTCATATAATAAAAATCCATCTATCTTCCCCATTACGTAATATCATTTATCTGGTTTTCAATCACTTTCTTATATTCTCTCGGATACACTTTCGTAAAGTGCTTACAACTGTTATCCCAATCACTTATTATATATTCTGCCAATGTGCTTCCTGTATTTTCAAAATGTTCCCTGATCAGATTAAAGATCGATTCTTTATCATCCTCTGTAATAGATTCCAGATCCGCCATATCAGGATTAAAATGATATTCTAAGGTTTTATTTACATCCCATACATAAGCAATACCTCCGCTCATTCCTGCGCCAAAATTTCTTCCGACTCCTCCCAGGACAATAACTTTCCCTCCAGTCATATATTCACATCCATGATCACCAATTCCTTCTACAACTGCAGTAGCTCCGGAATTCCGAACGGCAAAACGCTCTCCTGCTATGCCATTGATAAATACCTTTCCAGAAGTGGCTCCATATAAAGCAACATTACCAACAATACTATTTTCATTGGCACGGATAATAGCCTCTTTATGCGGAAAAATAATCAGCTGTGCACCAGAAAGCCCTTTCCCTAAATAATCATTAGCATCTCCTTCCAGACGCATAGTTATCCCTTTATTACAAAATGCTCCAAAGCTTTGCCCTGCGGTTCCTTTAAAATTAAATAGTAATGAATGTTCATTCATTCCCTCAGACTTATAAATTTTGGTTAATTCATGGGAAAGAATAGTACCAACTGTACGATCCGTATTTTTTATATCAAATTCGGCTTCCATCGATGTATTATTCTGAAGGGCGTATTGAGCCGCTTCAACCATTTTCCAGGAAATAGAATGATCCAGCCCAGCATCCTGTTCTTCAGATTTAATTACCGGCAAATCGGTTTCTATTTTATAAAGAATCCTGCTTAGGTCTATCCTTTGATGTTTCCAGAAGGTAATATCTGTTTTTCTTTCAAGACATTGAGACTGCCCTACCATTTCATCAATGGTCCTGAAACCTAAATTAGCCATAATCTCACGAACTTCCATTGCAAGAAATTTAAAATAGTTCACCAGGTGTTCAGCTTTTCCCTTAAATTTTTTTCTTAATTCTTCCTTTTGAGTGGCAATTCCTACTGGACAAGTATTCAAATGACATTTCCTCATCAATATACAGCCTTCAACAATGAGCGCAGAAGTAGCAATTCCCCACTCTTCTGCTCCTAACAAAGTAGCTATAGCCAAATCACGTCCTGTTTTCATCTGCCCGTCAACCTGCAGAGTAACTCTTTGTCTCAGTTTATTTTTAATCAAAGTCTGATGTGTTTCAGCCAATCCAAGCTCCCAAGGCAAACCGGTATGACGGATTGAGCCTAAAGGTGATGCGCCTGTACCTCCATCATATCCCGAAATCAGAATATGATCTGCTTTTGCCTTTGCAACCCCCGAAGCTATAGTTCCTACTCCTGCTTTTGAAACCAACTTCACCGATAACCGGGCATGGCGATTAGCATTTTTTAAATCAAAGATAAGCTGAGCTAAATCTTCAATAGAATAAATATCATGATGTGGCGGCGGAGAAATCAGTCCAACGCCAGGTGTCGAGTGTCTCGTTTTACCAATCCATGAATCCACTTTATCCCCGGATAATTGCCCGCCTTCTCCCGGCTTAGCACCCTGAGCCATCTTTATTTGGATTTCATCTGCTTCTGCAAGGTATCTGGCAGTAACCCCAAATCTTCCGGAAGCAACCTGTTTAATGGAAGAACGCAGATTATCTCCATTCTTGTCAGGTGTATATCTGGCTTCATCTTCTCCTCCTTCTCCTGTATTACTTTTTGCCCCTATCCTGTTCATTGCAATTGCCAATGTGGTATGTGCCTCCCACGAAATAGACCCAAAGGACATTGCTCCTGTTGCGAAACGTTTCATTATGTTTTCTATGGGTTCAACTTCTTCCAACGAAATAGGCTTTCTGTCATTTTTAAATTCCAGTAATCCCCTCAATAGAGAGGCTTTACCCATTTGCTGATTGACAAGTCTTGAATATTTTTTAAAAATACCATAGTCATTGTTCCAGGCAGACTGCTGAAGTAAGTGAATGGACTGTGGATTAAACTGATGATATTCATTATTACTTCTCCACCGGTAAATACCTCCTGTATCCAGTAATGAGTTTTCCATATCTTCCCTGAATGCATCCTGATGTTTTATCAAAGCTTCCTTCGCAATTTCATCAAATCCAATACCTTCAATTCTGGAAACAGCTCCTGTAAAGCACGTATTGACCACTAGTTTATTCAACCCTATAATTTCAAAAATTTGTGCTCCATGATAAGATTGCAAGGTGGAAACTCCCATTTTAGAAAAGATCTTTAAAAGCCCATCTCCTACCGCCTTTTTATAATTATCTTTTAGCCTTGGTAAATCCTCTTCTTCAAATTCTCCATCATCAAACATTTGTCTGATACTTGCCAATGCCAGATAAGGATTAATTGCCGTTGCTCCAAATCCTAATAACGTTGCAAAATGATGAACCTCCCAAACATCTCCAACCTCCATTACCAAGCCGATCTTTCTACGGATACCTTTTCTGATCAAATGATGGTGTACTGCCGAACATGCCAGTAATGAAGGAATAGATGCATGCTGAGAATCCAGTGACCGATCCGAAAGTATAATTACCTCAAACCCATCGTCTACTGCATCTACCGCATACCTGCAAATCCTGTCGATCGCTTTTTTTAGTTCACCTTCTTTTCCTCCTGCATTAAAATAAGTATAAATCGTTTTGGCTTGAAATCTACCTGTATCAACACTTCTTAATTTTTCAAGCTGATTATTATTAATAACAGGGTTGTCCAGTTTGATAGAATGTGCAAAGTTTTTATCCTCTTCTAAAAGATTGCCATTTCCTCCTATAATTGTAGTCAAAGACATCACCAGTTTTTCCCTTATCGGATCTATCGGTGGATTGGTGACCTGGGCAAATAACTGTTTGAAATATGAGCTTAAGTGCTGTGGCTTCTCACTCAATACAGCTAAAGGAGCATCAAACCCCATTGATCCAATTGGTTCTTTACCGTGAGACGCCATTTCTTTAATCACTCCATCCAGATCTTCTCTGGAATATCCGAATGCCTTCTGATACTTAAAAATATCTTCTGTCTGAAGTTTATTGAACCGAATTTTAGGGTTAGGTAATTCGGTGATATTAATCCTCATACTGTCCAACCATTCACGGTAGGGTTTTGAAGTACATATTTCTTTTTTTAATTCATCATCACTGATGATTACTCCTTTTTTCATGTCTACAAGAAACATTTTACCCGGCTGAAGATGCCCTCTCTTAATTATTTTTTTAGAATCTACAGATAATGCTCCTGATTCGGATGCCATAATGACCAAATCATCCGATGTAATACAATATCGTGAGGGACGAAGCCCGTTTCTATCCAGAGTAGCTCCTATTATATCGCCATCTGTAAACGAAATGGATGCTGGCCCATCCCAAGGCTCCATCAAGCAAGCATGAAACTCATAGAAATCTTTTTTGTAATGTTCCATCTGCTCATGGCCATCCCATGCTTCAGGTATCAGCATCATCATTGTATGAGGAAGCGACCGTCCTGAATGGTACAGCAGCTCTACCATATTATCGAGATATGAAGAATCTGACTGCCCCGGTTTTGTTAAAGGAAGAAGCATATCCATTTCCTGAGGGGTAAAAAATGGACTTTGGAACATTTTTTCAGAAGATCTCAACCAATTAAGATTTCCCCCTAAAGTATTGATTTCACCATTATGCGCTAAAAACCTAAATGGTTGTGCCAGGCTCCATGTAGGTGAAGTATTGGTGGCAAAACGGGAGTGTACCATTCCAAATGCAGAACGAATTTTAGGATTGGTAAGGTCTTTAAAATAATTCCGAACCTGAATACTTCTCAATTGGCCTTTATAAATAAGCTTTTTACAGGAGAAAGAAGCTACATAAAACCCAATAGGATCATTATTTGTAATACTGGTCATCTGATGAGAAATATAATTCTTAAAAATAAATAGCTTTCTCTCAAAATCTTTTTCAGTATCCACATCAAAAGGACGCTCAATAAAAAGCATCTCCATCACAGGTTCTACACTCTTTGCCAAATCTCCAAGATCAATATTACTCACCGGAACAGGCCGATATCCTAATATTTTAAGATGTAACTTATCTGCAGACTGTGCAATGACCTCTTTACATTCTTCCCGAATAAAATTATTCTGAGAAAAAAATAACATTCCAACACCGTAATATCCAGATTCCGGTAAATCTATTCCAACGTTTAATGCCTCATCATATAAAAGCTCATGGGGGATCTGGATTTGTATCCCTGCACCATCCCCGGTATTACTTTCATATCCGGTAGCACCACGATGCTCCATGTTCTCCAGCATGGTAATAGCATCACTTATAATCTTGTAACTTTTTACTCCTTTAATGTTCGCTACAAAACCAACTCCGCAGGAATCAAATTCAAATTCAGGTTCATAAAGACCCTGATTTTTTTTAAAATTTTCTGGATTTTTTTTTCGTGTTGTATTCATCTACATGTTCATTTTCATATCAAATGTAGTAAAAAGAACAATCTTAAAGAATTTAAATTACATTTATTTTATTAAAAAGCATTCAAAGCATAGTTTTGTCTTAAAAAAATAAAATAATAAATAAACATAATATTAAGAATACAGCAAAAAAATAAATATTAGATAATAAAGTATATTTTTTTATTGAGGCTAACACCGGACAATTACCGGATTACTTTAAGGAATTACTGCTGAAAAAAGAAAAAGGTACAGCATAGCACTGTACCTTTTTTATTTATATTTTCTGAGAAATCCTAAGCTAATTTCATCAAAAGATTTTCGTCAATTTTTTCAACTTTCACAATATTGTTCTTTGTCAAAGTTTTGGAAGCTTTATCCCATTTTTTACCGGACAGCTGGCTTCTTTGTTTTACTTCAGCCAAAGCCATCGGCTCTTCCTGAGAATTAAGGATTTCAAGGATTACTTTTTCGTCCTCACCCAATTCAATCTGCGGTGCAGCTTTTTCCGGTCTCATCTGAGGGAAGAATAATACTTCCTGAATCGATGCATTATTTGTTAAGAACATAATCAATCTGTCCATTCCGATTCCTAATCCTGAAGTTGGCGGCATACCGTATTCCAATGCTCTTAAGAAGTCCTGATCGATAAACATTGCTTCATCATCTCCTCTTTCAGATAATGCCATCTGTGCTTCAAAACGCTCTCTCTGATCGATAGGATCATTAAGCTCTGAATAAGCGTTTGCGATTTCTTTACCGCACACCATTAATTCAAAACGCTCTGTTAAGCCTTCTTTGTTTCTGTGTTTCTTTGTTAATGGAGACATTTCGATCGGATAATCTGTAATGAAAGTCGGCTGGATGAAGTTTCCTTCACATTTTTCACCAAAAATCTCATCAATCAGTTTTCCTTTACCCATTGTCTCATTCACTTCAATACCGATAGACTTAGCAAAATCATATAATTCCTGCTCAGTTTTTCCAGTAATATCAAAACCTGTAAATTTCAGGATTGCTTCTGTCATAGAAACTCTTGGGTAAGGCGCTTTGAAATCAACTTCATGTTCCCCAAAGGTAGCTTTTGTAGTACCATTTACCTGGATCGCGCAGAATTCCAATAATTTCTCAGTGAAATCCATCATCCAGTTGTAATCTTTGTAAGCCACATAGATTTCCATAGCGGTAAATTCCGGGTTGTGGGTTCTGTCCATTCCTTCGTTTCTGAAGTTTTTAGAGAACTCATATACTCCGTCAAAACCACCTACGATCAATCTCTTCAGATATAATTCGTTGGCAATTCTTAAATATAATGGAATATCCAAGGCATTATGGTGCGTGATAAACGGTTTTGCTGCTGCTCCCCCTGGAATCGACTGCAGGATTGGAGTTTCTACTTCAAAATATCCTGCATCATTAAAGAAAGTTCTCATGGCATTGAACAATTTTGTTCTCTTCACAAAAATTTCTTTTACCTGCGGATTTACCGTTAAATCTACATAACGCTGTCTGTATCTTAATTCAGGATCTGTAAAGCCATCGTGTACCACTCCGTATTCGTCAGTTTTAGCCTGAGGAAGAGGACGTAAAGCTTTTGTAAGAAGCGTAAAGTTTTTCACTAAAACAGTCTTCTCTCCTACCTGCGTGGTAAACAATTCTCCTTCGATACCGATAATATCACCGATGTCCAAAAGGTGCTTGTATACTTCGTTATATAGTTCTTTATCTTCACCCGGACAGATCTCATCTCTGTTGAAATAAACCTGAATTTTTCCTTTAGAATCCTGCAATTCTGCGAAAGAAGCTTTCCCCTGAATTCTGCGGGACATCAATCTACCAGCGATCTTTACCTGTTTACTTTCAGAAAAATCCTGTTTTATAGATTCTGTAGTATCTGTAATTGTATACTCATCCGCAGGGAACGCATTAATCCCCATTTCAGTAAGCTTGTTCAGCTTTTCTCTTCTAATGATTTCTTGTTCTGATAATTGCATTTCTTATTTTTCTAAAAGCGTACAAATTTAGGCATTTTTGACTTGACCGTCAATGGCTTTTTTAAGAAATTTTAAAAAGTGGTAAAGATGCGGGATATTGGGTTCGGGATACGTGTTTAGAAATGCAAGATTACAGATTTGAATGATTGTGCTATAACCTTAAACTTTGAACCTTGGACTTTGAATTTTAAATAAACCAGCTTTTTCTATCTTTTTGAGGAATAAATGTCCAGGCAAGTATTCTGCTTATTTTTTGCCCCTGGGCCATATCGATGGTTTTCACTTCTGCAGCTTTTACTTTCTTTAAAAGATTCGTCAGTTTATTGAGATTATCTTTTTTAGAAACCAAACAGGTAAACCAAAGCACCTGTGTTGAAAATAATGCACTTTCGTGAATCATCTTTGTAATAAATGCCAGTTCACCACCTTCACACCATAGCTCAGACTGCTGGCCGCTGAAATTAAGTAGAGGTTTTGATTTCTTTGATTGATGAAGATTTTTCATTTTTCTGATATTTCCTTTCATGGCAGACTCCTCAGAATCATGAAAAGGAGGATTGCACATTGTAAAGTTAATCTGTCTTCAGGTTTGATCATATTGACAAAGATATGGTCTGCATCAGGTTGACTTTTCAGCTGAATAACGGAAGACAGATCCGGGTTTTGATCTAAAATATGCTGAGCATTTTTCAAAGAATCCTGATTAATATCTGTTCCCATCATCGTCCAGCCATAAGATCTGTGACTGATTAAAGGATAGACAAGATTGGCACCTGTCCCTATATCCAGACCTTTTACAGAATTACCTGTGGGAATTTCATCAAGCTGTTCTGCTAAGAGATCGGCAATATAATGAACATAATCTGCTCTTCCCGGAATGGGTGGACAAAGATTGGTGTCCGGAATATCCCAGCCTTTAATATGATAAAAATGTAAGAGTAAAGCTTTATTGAGCAGTTTGACTGCTTTTGGAATGCTGAAATTAATGGTTACCGTCTGATAAGCATTTGTGAAAACATAGTGTTTCAGTTCCGGCACACAAGAAATAAGCTGATCAAAATCATAGGGATTACGATGCAGGTTTCTTGTGTGCAGACTGGATTTTTCAGCGGACATATTTTATTTCTTCTGACTCAAAATATATTCCACCATTTTTTTGGCATCTTCTTTTGACACCTGTGGATGGGCAGCCATAGGCACACTTCCCCATACTCCACTTCCGCCTTCTATAATTTTGGAAGCAAGCAGCTCGGTATCCTTTTCAGAATATTTCCCTGCAATTTCCTTATAAGAAGGTCCTACCATTCTTTCATTCACAGAGTGACATCCTGAGCAATCCAATGTTTCGATGATCTGATCACCGGAAAGATTAGATTTTGCCGGTTCTGAAACAGTAGACGTTTCAGAAGAAGCTGCCACTTCTGCTGTATTTTCTTTTTTAGAACAGGAAAGAATCACAAGACCCGTTATTCCTGCCAAAAGTATTTTTTTCATTATTTCTTCGCTGTAGAATCTGTTTTAGCAGCTTCAGGTGCAGGTGCAGCCGGAGTTGCAGCAGCTGGAGCAGCAGTTTTAGCAGTAGAATCTACAACTGTAGTTGCTTCCGGTTCCTCAAGCATTGTGTTGCTATCCTGTAAAGAGTGATCCGGCTTTTTTTTGCAGCCTGTCAATAATAAACCTCCGATAAATGCGATTGCTAATACTTTTTTCATTTTTTTCTAATTTGGAAGCAAAAATATAAAAAATAAACTTTTAAACTTATGACAAATGTTTTCTTTGAGGAAATATTTTTAAGGCCATCATCTTAATCAAACAATAAAAATAATTCAAACATCGGAGAATTTTAAATAAGTTGTTATTTTTGCAAATCGGATAATCCGAACCAACACTCAACATATTAATTGAAAATGTATGATTAAAAAAAATGTATCAGGTACAACGCTCTTTGTTGTATTGGCTTCCCTCCTTCTGTCATGTGACAACTCCTCAAACGAGCCGCAATCAGAATATTCTGATAAAATTGAATCGGTAACGCTTTTAAAAACAACAAAATCCTGGGACGGAACAACGTATCCCGCCTATCCTTCATCACAGCCGGAAATCTCAGTTCTTAAAATTGCCGTCCCTCCCAATTCGGCTCTGAACTGGCATAAACATCCGGTCATTAATGCAGCATATGTAGAAAAAGGCGAAATCCAGATTGAAAGAAAAGAAGACGGCAAAACACAATGGGTAAGAAAAGGTCAGGTACTACCTGAAATGGTTAATACCGGCCACAGGGGTAAAACCGGCGACCAGGGAGCAACCCTGATTGTTTTCTACAGTGGAACGCCTGACACTCCTTTGTCTGAGCCGGTACAATAAATAGTTCAAACGCTATGTTCGCAAAGTAATTATCATAAAACCCTATTGGTTCGCAAGGGCACTTCGTTCAGCTAATGACAACGTCTTTTGCTGAGGGAAACGCCCTTGCAATCGTTTTAACAGTTATTTAATAACATCTTTGCGAACATAGCGTTTAAATAAAAGATTATTATAGTTATCTTTAATCCATGGTTTTAATTTCAAAAATTCTGTTTTTCATCAGTCATCATGGTTTTTATACTGTGATCCTTCTGCTGGTATTCTTTGGAGGACTTTCATACCTGACCAAAAAAGCCTGGCTTTTAATTCCTATCATTCCTCTGGCAATATTAAACGGATTCGGAGGACAATTCCTGAATGCGTGGTTTTTAAACAAATATGGTGTTGAAAGCACAGCTATTATCACCTCTGATGTAGAAACAAATTCTACTCTGAATGACATGTACATTCATGATTACGAAGCCATTGTGAAAAAACAGGACGGAAAGTATACCACTACTTTTTTCTCTACCACTACTGCAGCCATCTACCCTATCAGAAATTCGATCAGAATACCTGGTGATAAGGATATACCTGTAAAATACATTCCGGGCTATGAAAAAAATATTGTCATCCTTTATGACCAATCCAGGGAAGGAAAAATTTTACTACAGAATGAAAAACTGGCTCCTGTTAATTCTGCAAAAATCAAATACGAGGCAGACAGGACGAATAAGGAATTCATTAAAGAATATATTGATGCCCTTGAAAATTATGTGAAAGACTATGATGATGAAAATTACAATAAGAAAATCGAGGAATTGCGACAGGAGCTCAAACAGCTTAAATAGGAGATTCTTATGTTAAGTTTTTTTATTTTCTGATTTTTTTTCGTCCTGGTATCAAAAAAATTTCTACATTTGTCCCATGTTAAATATGAATAACAATAATTGGTGGTGGCTTTCAAACTCTTCGTCGGGTCTGAAGGTATTGTCATGTTGTTAATTACAGCAGAAATAATCAAAAAACAATATATAGGCTTTGACGGATACCGTTGAAGCCTTTTTTTATTCATAAATCTTACCAATAAAAACAAAAAGATGTTTACAGACACAATCAAAATAAAAACTGTTTCGAAAAAAACACTGGGAGACCTTCATACTCCCATGAATATTTACCTCAAGATCAGGGATAAATTCCGTGATACGATTCTTCTGGAAAGTTCAGATTCAAAAAGCATTGATAATAACTTTTCCTTTATTGCGGTAAATGCGATTGCCGGAATTGAAGTAAAAAACCTCAATGAATACGAAATTAAACTTCCTGCATCTGCTCCTGTAAAGCAGTTTATTATGGAACGAAATATCACAGATATTTTTGAAGATTTCCGCAATATTTTCAAATGTGAACCCACCAATGACGCAATAGAGCAGACCGCTCAGAGCCTTTTTGGGTATACAAGCTTTGAAGCCGTACAGTTTTTCGAAAACATAAACCTTAAAGCACAAAGCAAAGAAGTTGAAATTCCTGTCCTGAGATACAGATTATACCAATATGTGATTGCTATCAATCATTTCAATGATGAGATGTATCTTATCGAGAATTTTATTGATGGAGTAAAATCTGAGCTTCACCTTTTGGAAAACCTTATTAAAAATCAGAATACTCCTGTTTATCCTTTCGAGAAAACAAGTGAGGAAACCTCCAATATTACAGATGAAGAATATATTGAACTGGTAAAAACAGCCCAGAAACATTGTATGCGCGGAGATGTTTTTCAATTGGTTCTAAGCAGACGATTTGAACAGAAATTCAAAGGAGATGAATTCAATGTTTACCGTGCTTTGAGAAATATTAACCCTTCCCCTTATCTCTTCTATTTTGATTACGGAAATTATAAATTATTTGGTTCCAGCCCTGAAAGTCAGTTAATCATTAAAAACAATAAAGCCATCATCCATCCGATTGCCGGAACATCAAAAAGAACAGGGAATTTTGAAGCTGACCTTCAGGCGATTGAAGTTTTAAAGGCAGATCCTAAAGAAAATGCAGAACATACCATGCTGGTGGATCTTGCGAGAAATGATCTTGGAAAGCTTGGGAAAAATGTAACGGTGACCAAACTTAAAGAAATCCAGCTGTTCTCTCATGTAATTCACATGGTAAGTGAAGTGACTGCAGATGTTTCTGATGACATTAATCCTCTTGAAATGGTGTCTGCCACATTTCCTCAGGGAACATTAAGCGGTGCACCGAAGCATAAAGCGCTTCAGTTGATCAATCAATATGAGAAAGATTCCCGTGGGTATTACGGTGGCTGTATCGGAATTATAGGATTGAACGGAACCTGCAATCAGGCCATTATGATCAGAACTTTCTTAAGTAAAAACAATACATTATTTTATCAGGCAGGTGCCGGATTGGTGGCAAAATCTGTCCCTGAAAATGAACTGCAGGAGGTTAACAACAAACTGAACGCCCTGAAAAAAGCAGTTGAAAAAGCAGAAAAAATAGTCGAAAAATAAACTCGCCAGCTATCAACCAGCAACAAAAAAACAATCGGCAACTATCTAACAAAAAAAACAATGAACAACACTATAAATACTCAGCAGCCACAGCTTAAAGTTCTCGTTTTCGACAACTATGACAGTTTTACCTATAATCTTGTCCAGATTATTGAAAGAATTCTGAATCAAAAAGTAGATGTGGTAAGAAATGACGAAATCACTCTGGAAGAAGTCGGAAAATATGACAAAATCATTCTTTCTCCCGGCCCTGGAATTCCTGAAGAAGCAGGTATTTTATTAGACCTAATTAAAGAATATGCTCCTACAAAAAGCATCTTTGGCGTATGTCTCGGACAGCAGGCTATCGCAGAAGCTTTCGGGGGAAGCCTGATCAACCTGTCTGAAATCTTTCACGGAGTAGCTACCACAACTGAGCTGGTGAAAGAAAATACCAAACTTTTCAAAGATTTGGATTCAGGATTGGAAGTGGGAAGATACCACAGCTGGGCAGTAAATCCCGAAGGTTTCCCGGAAGAGCTGGAAATCACTGCTGTAGATAAAGACGGAATGATCATGGCTTTACAGCACAAAACATATGATGTACATGGCGTACAGTTTCACCCTGAAAGCATTTTAACGCCGGAAGGTGAAGTGATCATTAAAAATTTCCTATTGTCATGAAAACTTCAGAAAACCCTTCAGCAACCATAAAAGCACCTCAAATGAAAGAAATACTGCAATACCTGTTTAATCATAATACGCTTTCAAAATCAGAAGCCAAGGCTACAATGATTGAAATTGCTCAGAATAAGTTCAACTCCGCAGAGGTTACGGCCTTTATCAGTGTTTTCCTGATGAGAAATATTACCCTGAAAGAACTGGAAGGCTTCAGAGAGGCTTTACTACAGATGGCTGTTTCTGTAGACATCGATTCCAGTGATGCCATTGATATTGTAGGTACAGGAGGTGATGGAAAAGATACGATCAATATCTCTACACTCGCCAGCTTTGTAGTGGCCGGAGCCGGCCAAAGGGTAACAAAACATGGAAATTACGGAGCTTCTACCACTACAGGTTCATCCAATGTACTGGAAGAATTAGGATATCAGTTTAAAAACAACTCGGAACAATTGAATGAGGATCTTGAAAGAGCCAACATCTGCTTTTTGCATGCTCCTTACTTCCATCCTGCGCTGCAATCCGTGGGCTTGTTGAGAAAATCTCTGGGATTAAGAACATTTTTTAATCTGTTGGGTCCGTTAGTGAATCCTGCAAAACCTAAATATTCAATGATCGGAGTATATAATCTTGAAATTGCCAGGATTTACCAGTATCTTCTTCAAAAGGATGAACGTGAATTTATTCTGGTTCATGGTCTGGACGGATATGATGAGATAAGCCTTACCGGCGACAGCAAGATCATTACCAAAAACGGTGAGGAAATCTATTCTGCTGAAGATTTAGGTTTCAATCCGGTAACGCTGGAAGATATTAAAGCAGGAAACTCCATTCAGGAAACCGCAAAAATATTTATGAATATTTTGGAGGGAAAAGGTACAGAACAGCAGAACTCTGTAATCCTTGCCAATGCATCAACAGCACTTTACAACACCTATAAATTCGGGTCGTATGATGACTGCCTGCTGTTAGCCCAGGAAAGCCTGCTGAAAGGAAAAGCATTGAATAGTTTTAACCTTTTAATTAATTAGTTATATTATTTTTTAAACCGTTAAGAGCTTTTAAGCGATGAAGAGTAGTTAAGATTAATCATTCTGATTTTAAGTTAAAGCAAAGCTCATCTTAATAATCTTAACACCTTACTACAATCTTAATGTTTCAAAAAAGGAAAAGTTTAAAAAGGTTCAAATAAAACAATTATTGATTAAATTTTAACACACAAAATGACTATACTGGATAAAATTATTGAACGAAAAAAAGAGGAAGTTACTGCAGCAAAATTACGCATTTCCCTTGACCGATTAAAAGACACCGCTTTTTTTGGAAGGCCAACATATTCACTGAAAGAATCCATCAAAAATAAAAGTGGAATTATCGCTGAGTTTAAGAGACAGTCACCATCAAAAGGAATCATCAACAATAATGCTGAGCCTTTAGAAGTTGTTTCTGCTTACGAAAAATTTGGAGCCAGTGGAATTTCTATCCTCACTGATCATGATTTTTTCGGAGGAAATTTAAATGATGTTCTCAGTGTAAGAAATGACATCAACATACCGATTCTGCGTAAAGATTTCATGATTGATGCATACCAGTTTTATGAAGCTAAAAGTATTGGTGCTGATGTTGTACTACTGATCGCATCCTGCCTTTCACCAGCTCAGGTTCAGGAATTTACAGACTTAGCCCACGAACTGAAAATGGAGGTTTTGCTGGAAATTCATACCGAAGATGAACTGAAACATTTCAATTCAAAAATCGACTTAGTTGGGATCAATAACAGGAATCTTAAAGATTTTAAAGTAGATCTGCAGCATTCGGTTCAGCTGAAAAACCAGCTTCCAAAAGGCGTTTTGTCGGTTGCAGAAAGCGGTATTTACAGTCTGGAAGATTTTCAATTTTTAAAAGAAAAAGGATTTGACAGCTTCCTGATGGGTGAATATTTTATGAAAAATACAAATCCGGCCAAAGCGTTTGAAGAATTTGCTTCTCAAATTTAAAATAATAATTAGTAATGAACCTGCAACCTCAGCTCAAAGTCTGCGGACTCACAAAACCGGACCAGATTCAGGAATTGATTTCTATGAATGTAGATTTCCTCGGTTTTATCTTCTATGAAAAATCACCCAGATATGTCTTGAATCATTTGAGTGCGGAAGAGATCTCAGCTATTGATCATCATGGAAAAACAGGTGTTTTCGTCAATGAAGAATTGGATATCATTCTACAGATGGTGCAAAAGGCCGGATTAAATTTTGTTCAGCTTCATGGCGATGAAAGTGATGATTTCATTGTTGAACTAAGACAAAAGCTGAACCCTGAAGTCGGTATTATTAAAGTCATCAGAATAGGAAACAATGCAGTTGAAAATAAAATGAAAATAACGCAGATTTTTAACTTTCAGAGGACAATCCGTAATCTGCAACCTATCACCTATTTTCTTTTTGATACTGACAGCAAAGCCTTTGGAGGAACAGGAAAACAATTTGACTGGAATATCCTGAATGAACTTGAGATTCCACTGCCCTACTTTTTAAGCGGTGGCATTTCAGAAGACAACATTGAAAATATTGAAATGCTGAAGCAACAGCCTTTTGCATTGGATATCAATTCAAAATTTGAAACAGAGCCCGGCCATAAAAACATTGACAGGATAAGAGAATTTAAAAGCCTCTGTCAACACAATAAATAACTAAAAAAACACACAATGATGAATATACATTTGCTAAAAAAGACATTTTACAAAACACTGTTTCCGCCTAAATTCGGAAATGAAAAAATTCAGACCCTGTACCATTTTGTTGCGGAAAACGACAGTAACACGGAACATTGGGAAGCAGGCGGATTATTGTCTGATTTCATCTGTATTATTAAAGATTTTGAAGAAGGAGACATCCAGTATTTTTTTGAAAGAATCAGCCTTTGGAACAGCTATTACCTGGTTATTATTTCGGATAAATTTTTAGAAAACCATGTCAGATCAGTAGTAAAGTATGACTTAGGATTAATTTATGCTAAAATATTTTTACTTTATGACGATTCTGATTCTTATTATTTGATTGATAATCTCGAAATTGCCATCACGATGTATCAGTCAAAAATAGATAAAGCAACCTTAATAGATTTACTGCACAAAATTGAGTTGTTATATTATAAAAAACTGATCACCAAACAACAATATGATTACCATCTTACATTTATTAATAGTTTAAACCCATGAAATATCAGATAAAAGAAACTCAGGATTTAAGGGAAAGGGAAATAGAACATATTTTGCAACTATGGGATATTTCTGCATGGAACGCCATGAAATCTGCCTATTTTATTACTTTTTTCAAAGATTCGGAATTTCATTTCCTGCTGGATGCGGATGAAAATGTACTGGCGGTTATGCGGGTGAATTTTGATTTCACCTTAAAAATAGCAGACAATGAATATTCCTTTGCGGAGGTGGTAGGACTTGTTTCCGCTCATAAAAAGAAAGGATATGGAGCAGCGTTGGTTCGCCATTTTAAAGAAAATGCCACACAAAGAAATCTGGAGGCAATAGGTTTCTGTCATTCAGATCTTCGTCCTTTTTATAAAAAATGTGATATTGAAATCCTCCATGACAAAGCCAAAATGATCAAAGAAAGTACCGGCTCGGAATGGGTGAATTCTGAAGATGATGATATTCTGATTTTTCATACAACGCAGGAAAGAAAAGAACTGCTCAGCCAGCTTAGTTCTCAAAACAATGCTTACTTAATAACTAAAGAATAAAAAATGAATTATAAAACCCCCGATGAACACGGATATTATGGAGAGTTTGGAGGAGCTTTTATCCCCGAAATGCTCTATCCGAATGTAGAAGAATTACAAAAGAATTACCTTCAGATTATAGAATCCGAAGATTTCCAAGCCGAATATCAGGATTTGCTAACAAATTATGTAGGCCGCGCTACGCCGCTATATTTTGCTAAAAACCTAAGTCAGAAATATCAGACTCAGATTTATTTAAAACGGGAAGACCTCAACCATACCGGAGCCCATAAAATTAATAATGCCTTAGGACAGGTTCTGTTGGCAAAACGACTTGGAAAAACCAGAATTATTGCTGAAACCGGAGCCGGACAGCATGGTGTTGCCACCGCGACAGCCTGTGCTCTACTGGGTTTGCAATGCATCGTTTATATGGGAGAAATTGATATCCAGAGACAGGCCCCGAATGTAGCGAGAATGAAAATGCTGGGTGCAGAAGTTGTGGCTGCCACTTCAGGTTCAAAAACCTTAAAAGATGCAGTGAATGAAGCCCTGAGAGACTGGATCAACAATCCTGTGACAACTCATTATGTGATTGGAAGCGTGGTTGGTCCTCACCCTTTCCCGGATCTTGTAGCACGATTCCAGAGCATCATTTCAAAGGAAATCAGAGAACAGCTTAAAGAAAAAATCGGAAGAGAAAATCCTGATTATGTAATTGCCTGTGTAGGCGGTGGGAGTAATGCTGCCGGGACTTTCTATCATTTTGTAGAAGAAAAGGAAGTAAAAATTATTGCTGCAGAAGCAGGAGGACTGGGTGTAGATTCAGGAAAGTCTGCTGCCACTACATTTTTAGGAACGCTTGGTGTGCTTCACGGAAGCAAAAGTCTTGTGATGCAGACGGAAGACGGACAGGTCATTGAACCTCATTCTATCTCTGCGGGACTGGATTATCCTGGGATCGGACCTTTTCATGCGAATTTATTCAAAGAAAAAAGAGCTGAATTCTTTAGTATTAATGATAACGAAGCTTTAAAATGTGCTTTTGAACTGACCAGACTGGAAGGGATTATTCCTGCATTGGAAAGTTCTCACGCGCTGGCAGTTTTAGACAAGAAGAAATTTAATCAAAACGATGTCGTTGTTATTTGTCTGAGTGGCCGTGGGGATAAGGATATGGAGACGTATCTGAAGAATCTGTAAAATGTAAAAAGTATTCATGTAAAATGACTTTAACAGATAAAACCTGATCATAAATACATTTTACATGAATACATCAATACAAAAAAAGAAAGAAATGAAAAAACTAAATATATACTTCACAGCAGGAATTCCACAACTGGAAGATACCGCTGATATTATACAACTGATTCAGGATTCCGGAGCAGATATGATCGAGATCGGAATGCCCTATTCTGATCCTGTAGCAGATGGCCCCGTGATCCAGAAAGCTCACGAACAGGCTTTACAAAACGGAATGACCATTGAAAAACTCTTGTCCCAATTAAAAGCCATAAAAAACGAAATCAGAATTCCTGTTATTCTGATGGGCTATATCAATCCGGTATTGAGTTTCGGATTTGAAAAGTTCTGTGCTGCATGTGCAGAAAGTGGTGTTTCAGGACTGATTCTTCCTGACCTTCCCCCTATTGAGTTTGAGAAAAACTATCAATCTGTTTTAAAGCAGTACAATCTTAATTTTACCTTTCTGGTGACTCCGGAAACCTCTGATGAAAGAATGATCTATCTGGATTCTTTAAGCTCAGGATTTCTGTACGCAGTAAGTTCTTCTTCCACCACCGGAAGTGAAAATGCCGTTTTAAAAAATGAAAACTACCTTTCCAGATTAGCTTCCCTCCCACTCAAAAATCCTGTGATGATCGGATTTGGAATTAAATCGAAAGAGGATTTTGAAAATGTAACAGAAAAAGCGGATGGCGGTATCATAGGAACAGCCTTTGTGAATATTTTGCTTCAGGATAAAAACTGGAAGAAGAATGCCATAGATTTTATCCATTCTATAAAAGGGTAAAATTCACTAAATTTGTATATCAAAAATTGCAATGAATACAAATCAAAATAAAGTAGTAGAATTTGAAGATTTAGGGATCAGAGAATATCAGCCGGCCTGGGATTACCAGGAGCAACTGATGAAAAACATCATTGATACCAAAATAAAAAACAGAGATCTTCCTGCCGAACAGCATACCACTACGCCCAATCACCTTCTTTTTGTAGAACATCCTCACGTTTATACTTTAGGAAAAAGCGGACATGAAGAAAATATGCTTGCCGGTATTGATAAACTGAAAGAAATTGATGCTACTTTCGTGAAAGTAAACCGTGGCGGAGATATTACCTATCATGGCTACGGACAGGTTGTAGGCTATCCTATTCTGGATCTTGAAAACTTTTTTACAGACATTCATTTATATATGAGAAATCTGGAAGAAGTGATCATCAGAACCATTGCCGAATACGACATTCAGGGAGAGCGCTCTCCGGGAGAAACGGGTGTTTGGCTGGATGTGGGAAAACCTTATGCGAGAAAAATGTGTGCGATGGGAGTGAAAGCCTCCCGATGGGTAACCCTTCATGGCTTCGCATTGAATGTAAATACAGACATGCGCTATTTTGAATACATCATCCCATGCGGTATCAAAGATAAGCAGGTGACTTCTTTAAAAAGAGAACTTGAAAGAGAACTGAATCCTGTAGAGATGGAGGAGCTGAAGGCAAAGATCAGGAAGCATTTCGCAGATGTTTTCCAGGCAGAATTGCTTTATAAATAGTCAAGTTTAATTACAATATAATAGGCCCGGTTTCAACTATTGAAACCGGGCTTTTAGTTTTATCATAATATTATTTTTATTCGCATAGACGATCCACAACGTTGTTATTCCGCAGGAATCCAGACTCAGAAATCCTGTAATAATAAATGAGGATAAAATAAGAGTTTAGATTCCTACAGAATGGACAAAGCGAGTAAAGAAAAGATACGTAGTAAAAACATCCGTATTCTAGTGATAAACTATCCATCCACTTTGTCCATTCCGAAGGAATCCAGATCTCGAATTCTATTTTAAAATTCTTCTCGCTTTTCAGAATTATATTATTCTTAAGACTTGTTTTTTGGTTTAATCCATATTACATAGCTTAGATTCCTACGGAATGGACAAAGAGTAAATAGACTTACCTTATTGAAGAATATTTGTATGTCAGAAATAAACTATCCATCCACCTTGTCCATTCCGTAGGAATCCAGATCTCAAAATTCTATTTTAAAATTTTCTATGTTTCAAAATTTTACTATTCTTGAGACTGTTTTTTAGTTTAATCCATATTACATAGCTTAGATTCCTACGGAATAGACAAAGCGAGTAAGGTTTGTAATAAAAACATTTCTATTTCAGCGATAAATTATCCATCCACCTTGTCCATTCCGTAGGAATCCAGATCTCGAAATTCTATTTTAAAATTTTCTATGTTTCAAAAATTCTACTATTAAAAACCTAAGATTTTTTAGTTGTTTTCAATATTATAAAATCAAAACACAACAGAATAATGTATTTTTTTCAAAAAAAATCTTGCATATATTTTAATTTTTATTACTTTTAATATCACAAATAAGTGAACTATTACAATTAAAAAGTTCACTAAAACTAAACACCAAAATATAAAAACTATGAAAAAATTTCTGTTATCCATGATGGCATTCGTGACGATTCTGTCATTCAATGCCTGCTCAGATTCAAGTGCCAACCAGGACCCGAATCTTGTCGCTAAAGAATCTAACGAAGTCGCTATGAAAGATTTCGGTAAGACTGTTCCGGTAGGGATTGAAAAAGAAGATGGAAAATTTAAAATCTCATTTATGGTTACTGCCCAGCCGTATGAAATTGCGGACAGTAAAGAAAATGCAGGTTATATTTCCATGATCAGACAGGCTGTTGAGAATGAAACTCCCGTTCATGTTTTCCTTAAAGTCAACACCAATAAAATTGCAAAAGTAGAAAAAGCAACAGATGATGACATCCGTTATTTTAAATCTGTATTCAACAAGCAAGAGAGAGGTGAAAGCAACAAAGCAGTCAGTGTTATTCCTGATCTGGCAACGCTGAACAGTTTATTTACCCAGATCAAAAACCAGGCTTGCGGAACTTCTACAGCATCTTCTCCTTGTATCACCTTCAGATATCCGGTTGACGGATGTTATGCAAGGGCTCACAAAATGAGACAAATCCTATTGAACGCCGGCTATGACTGTGAAAAGCAGTTCGTATATGGTAATCTGAGAGCTTCTACAGGAACATGCTGTGTATCATGGGTATATCACGTAGCAATTTTGGTAAGCTTCAAAAATGCTTCAGGAATTGTTGAAAAAAGAATCATAGATCCTTCATTATTCTCCAGCGGTCCTGTAACAGATTCTGCATGGAGAGCTGCATGTACCAACACAAGCTGCGGATCTGCGTCTGTATCTTCCTACGCCAATACAGCAGGAAATGTTTACTACAGAAGTCCGTCAGGTTCATTACTGTATGATAACAACTATGTGAATACCAATTGTGTATTAAACATATTCTCATCCCTTTCAGGATGTTCTCCTTCCCCAGCACCAAGTGTAGCAAGCTGTGGATTTTAATTAATTTATAAAGAACTCCTGCAATTATTTTGATACATTGCAGGAGCTTTTTATTTAATACTTTTTATTATGAAAGCCTGGTCCTATTTATTATTACTTTTTATTATGATTGCATCCTGCTCCGGTAATTCCGGTTCACAGAATTTAACCTGGTATAATAACGCTATTATTTCAGATATCACCGCAAATCCGGATAAACCTGATGAAGTAGTGCGTGTTGCCATTGGCATCAGTGCTCAGGTATTTTATCTTTCCAAAAAATCTCCGGATTATAAGGCTCTTATGGAAAAAGCAACCCAAAGCTTTAAGAAAAGTAAGGCATATAATATAGGTATTGAAAATAAAACCAATATCATCAGAGAAATGAAAGAGATTCAATAATCATATTACCTGATTACTGAAATACCTGCATCTACTTTTACTTCTGCTCCATGGATATATGATGCCTCCTCCGAAGCCAGAAACAATACTACATTAGCTATTTCTGAAGGTTCTCCCTGTCTTTTAAAAGGTATGGTAGGAATTATATCTTCGATAGCGCTTTCAATTTGCTCTCCGGTTAAACCTGTATTGTTAAAAATATTGGTTTTAATATGACCGGGGCTTACTCCATTAACACGGATTCCCCGTTCTGTAAGTTCTACAGCTAAAGTTTTGATGAATGACTGCACCGCCGATTTTGCAGCAGAATATACCGAAAAATTAGGCATAGCAATATCTGTTGCTACTGAAGTATTGAAAATAACGGAGCTTCCGCTTCTCATCAATGGCAGCATCTGCTGTACTGTGAAAAAAGGGCCTTTTACCAAAACATTGAAGAGTTCATCGAAATGATTTTCATCCACATATTCCACAGGAGCAAATTTTCCGTATCCTGCATTGGCAAAAACCAAATCAACCTGCTCAGTATATTTTCTAACCTCCTGCTGAAGATTCATAAGATCTTTCATATTACCGGCATTGGACACGATTCCGAAAGCATTTTTTGCAAGCTTGTCCAAAGCTGTGTTTACAGATTCTTCACTTCTTCCTGTAATAATAACCGTTCCTCCTTCTTCAATGAATTTCTGAGCAGTAGCCAGTCCCATTCCGTTCGTTCCGCCTGTAATTAGTGCGGTTTTGTTTTTAAATCTCTGCATTGTTTTTAATTTAAATTCTATGGCAAAGATTGCAATACTATTGTTTTGAAAAAATCCAGTTCTTGTGGAATTAAGAGAAAAGGCGAAAGGGCAAGACTGCGAAAAGGCGAAACGGTTAAATGGTAAATAATGCGATTATTATTTGCGATTTAGCAATTTAACCATTTAGCCTTTTTACTCTTTTGCTTTTTGCCATTTTAAAGTTCATCAATAATTGTCATCAATAAAATCATTCAAAATTAAATTGCACACAATTAAATTGGCTATATATTTGTACTGTTAATTCAGCTGAACATAAAAGCTGAAATTTTAAAAATCAACAAGTAGTTTAATTTAAAAACAAAAAAGAAAAATGTCATTAATAGAAGATCTGAACTGGAGACATGCTGTAAAAGCGTATGATCCAACCAAAAAAGTTTCACAGGAAGACCTTAACACTATTTTAGAAGCTGCAAGACTGGCCCCTACTTCATCAGGATTACAACCTTTCCGGGTTATTGTAGTTGAAAGCCAGGAACTGAAAGAAAAAATGGTAGCCGGAGCATTAAACCCTGAAGTAATGAGAGATTCTTCTCACGTTTTGGTGTTTGCTGCATGGGACAGCTATTCCAATGAAAAAATTGACAAAGTTTATGATTATCATACTGACGTAAGAGATCTTCCAAGAGGCCGTTTCGGAAGCTATACTGATAAAATCAAAGAAATATACGGTGCACAGACTCCTGAAGAGCATTTTGCACACACTGCCCGCCAGACTTATATTGCATTAGGGATCGCCCTTGCTCAGGCTGCAGAACTTAAAATCGACAGTACTCCGGCAGAAGGATTCAGCAATGATGTTGTGGATGAAGTACTGGGACTAAGAGAACTGGGATTAAAAAGCGTAAGTCTTTTGTATCTTGGATACCGTGATGAAGCTAATGACTGGCTTTCTACTATGAAAAAAGTCAGAATTCCAATGGATGAATTTATCATAAAAAAATAATACCTTCATCGAATCTTTCGTACTCAAAAAAATTATGGAAAATCCTAAAACACCCAAACTGGAAAACCAGATCTGCTTTCCACTGTACGTGATCGCCAAAGAGATTACGGGACTTTACCGTCCTTTTCTTGATGAACTGGGCATTACTTACCCACAGTATCTTGTGATGATGATATTATGGGATGGAGACGGACTTACCGTAAGCCATATCGGGGATAAGCTGTTTCTGGACAGTGGTACGCTGACGCCTCTTCTTAAAAGGCTTGAGTCTAAAGGATTTATTACCCGAAAAAGAAAAAAAGAGGATGAAAGAGTAGTTGAAGTATTTTTAGACGAAGCGGGCAGGCAGCTTCAGCAGAAAGCCTGTGAAATTCCAGGGAAAATTCAGGAAAAACTAGGAATACAACCTGAAGAGCTGCTGCACCTTAAAGACACGGTACTAAAAATATTAAACAAAATAGAAAATAAATGAAAACGTTATATACAACCCAGGTCACTGCAAAAGGAGGCCGAAACGGACATGTAAAGAGTGAAAACGGAGTATTGGATCTTGATGTAAGAATGCCGAAAGCTTTAGGAGGAGGCAATGATGATTTTGCCAACCCGGAAATGCTGTTTGCAGCTGGATATTCCGCATGTTTCGACAGTGCTCTGAACAGAGTGATCAGCCTTTCTAAGGTAAAAACCGGGGAAACAACGGTAACAGCACAAGTAAGCATAGGACAGCTTGAGAATGGCGGTTTCGGACTGGCAGCTGAGCTTGATGTGAACATTCCCGGAGTTTCTATTGAAGAAGCTCAGGCGTTGACAGAAAAAGCACACCAGATCTGTCCTTACTCCAATGCTACCAGAAACAATATGGAAGTAAAGCTTTCTGTGACCAACCACGATTAATCCAATTTTTTTAAGCATAGTTATAACGAAAGGAGCTGTTTCCATGGAAACAGCTCCTTTTTATTTTTTATTTAACCGCAGATTACACAGATGAGCACAGATGATTGTGGATATTTTTATGTATATAATATTTAAGAATGTCAATCATCATCACCTTCTGTCTTTCATCAGATCGCTCTTCTGATAGGCATCTACTTTTTTATAGGAATCATTCTTCTCTTTTTCTTTTTTATCAGAGATCAGTATTCCAAAAAGATGATCGATTTCATGCTGGAAAATAACCGCTGTAAATCCTTCTACAATTTCTGAATATTTCTGCCCTTTCAGATCCACATATTCCAGCTGAATAACCTTACTTCTGTAAAACTGGTCTCTGAAATCAGGGATAGACAAATCACCTTCAGGACCAAGATTCTGCAGATCGGAACGCCAGACAATCACCGGATTGATAAAGTATTCCAGTGGGGCTCCTTCTTTATCGAAACGCTGTACCCAGATGATCTTTCTGTTGATTCCTACTTGTGGAGCTGCAATGCCTACTCCGCCATCTGTTGAAAGAAGAGATTCTCTCATCCTTTTTACCAGAACTGCGATATTGGGATCAAGAGGATCTGCTTCTGAAGAAATGTTCAGCAATGTTTTATGCTGATTGGAATCTGTGGTCTGATAAATCGGTAAGGCCGTATTCACATCACCCTGGTTAATAATTGAGAGCTCATGGGAAGTAAGTTTCTGGGCGTTGAGAAATCCAATAAAAAAGATCAGCAGTACGGAAAGTTTTTTCATGTTTTTTAAATGTGATAACAAAGGTAAAAATTGTAGAATAAAAATGATGAAACAGTATTCAATAGTTATGTTTAGGCTAAAGCCAATGGAATGTGGTATAAAAGATAAACGGGCTAAAGCCCGTTTCTATTGAATATTTTTTCTTAATAATTGAAAGTCTAAAAAGTCTTGGTCATATCTGCCGGAATAATCAGATTGAAGTCTGTCGGGATATAATCTTTAGCAGGAACTTTCAGTTCAGGATCTTCTGATTCAAAAACGGAGATGACAGCCATTTTCAGATTAGGATTTTTCTGTTTGATATACCAGTAGATTCCACCAAATTCTTTGCTGTGATAGTTCCCGTTATAATGGACGAAAGTTTTTCCGGCCTGATAGTTTTTAAGAATAGATTCGGCCATCGTTGCATCTTTTGTAGCCTGGGCTGAAATAAAATTCATCACTTTTGTTCCTTCCGCATGGTCTCCCATCATCTTTTTCATTTCCGGATATCCCGGAGTGTCTAAAGTCACTTTAATAGGCAGCTGCGCAATATAAGTTTTCTCTTTTTCGCTTAATGTATTTAAAGATTCAAGACCTTCTTTGGCGGTTTGGGAGGCATATCTTCTTGGGATGTTGGTTGCAATAAACTTCAGCTTTTTATCTTTGGCAAAATCTACCAAAGGCTTGTAATCTGTTGCGTAGTTATTCCATAAACGGGCGGAATCTTTGAATGTTTTGGCATCAAATTTTCCATTCAGATACTGATCCAGCTGTGCCTGATTGTCTCTTTCAAACATCTCTGCCCCGAGCATAAGCTGTCCGTTCTTCTTCGCAAACAAAGCTTCCGTAATTTTTAGCTGAAGCCAATGGTTGATGGAACTGTTATGATTTTCACCAAAAAAGACCACATCATATTCTGCCAGCTCTTTTACCAGCTTTTCTGTCTTTACTTCCTTTCCTTTTTTATCATAAAACTGATATGCCTTAAAGTCCTGAGCTTTCAATGAACAGAAACCGGCTATCAGTATCGCTATGAAAATATTTTTCATTTTGTTTTTATAATTTAACCACAAATTACACAAATATTCTGGCAACTGCAGGTCGTTTGTCATAAAAAAGACCGCTTTGAATCTTACAAACAAAACGGTCTCATTCAAATTATCTAATTATTACTTTTCTAAAGCTGCTACAAGATCCTTCCATTCCTGAAGTTCAGGAATTCCGGGTTTTCTCTTTCCAAAGAACTGGACGATAAAGTCACCTTCTTTGTTGAATACTTCAATAGCGGTTACTTCCCCATCTTCAGTTGGTTTCTTAACGATCCAGGCTTCTGCAATTTTCGTTACATCAAGGTGCAGGTTGAAATCCGGATCCATCACGTTGAACCACTGCTGGTGCCAGAGCGTTTTGTTTACATTTCCTGTGTGGATCTGAATAATTCCTCTGTTTCCAACGAAAACCATGATCGGAACGTTTTTCTCTGAAGCATCTTCAAGGATATTTACTACTTTGGCATTATCTATTTTCTTAGCAAATCCTTCCGGAGCCAGTCTTAAGGCCTGCGTTCTGCTTACTCCGTATTTTCTGGTCATCATGAAGAAATCGTGAGTGTCTTTCAGTTCTGTCCATGCTTTTTTGAAGCCCTCCACATCAATGTCCGAATCTGCTTTTTCAGCCTGCTTTGGAGCTACAGGCTCAAATACAAACGCCTGGTTCTGTTCTTCCGCTTTAAATTCTTCTACAATTGTATCGAAAGCGGTTTCATTACTATCTTTTGTCAGATAAATCTTATGAAGTGCCAATCCGTCTTTTCCGAAAAACTGAAGGCTTTTCTTATCTCCTTCTACTACTGCAAAAGCAAACTTCCAGTGGTTAAGGAAAATTCTGAGATCAATATCTTCTCCCACAAAAAGCTGTGCATGCGGACTGCTGAAATCACCATTCAGATAGGTTCCTTTTCTTTCATGAACACACTCATCGTTACGGGTAAGTGCCATTACTTTTCCGAGTTGTCCGGCTTCTGTAAGGATTCCCTGGAAATCCGGGTTCAGCACCGTAACGCCTTCTCCTATGCCTGTCACTAATAATTCTGCTTCACCTACTCCCAGCTGTGCGGCTGCATTTCTTATTCTGATATGTGGATTTTCTGCTTTCAGAGCTTCCCATTTTTCCTTTAAATCATTAACTAATGTGCTCATTACTTTACTTTTTTATGGTTAAAATTGTATATATTCTTCGTATGTTTTCGTTTCCTGTTTTACTTTTTATTTCTTCTTCTTTTTCAGAAGTTTTCATTCTTTTGAAATGGCTTTTGGAGATCAGTTCTTCCATTTCGCTGTTGCTGTATAAGGTGAAATCAAATTCCGTAAACGGTAATTTTTCTATGAACTCTGTTTGCCCGAATGTAAGAACGAACGTTCCGTCATCTTTCAAAACCCTGTAGATTTGATTTAAAAAATCCACCGGATTTTCCCAGAAATACACGGTGTTGACTGTAAATATTTTATCAAAGGTCCTATCCTGAAAAGGAAGCTTTTTTCCTTCGTACAACACAAATTCTGCCTGACTTTCAAATTCTTTATTGAGTCTTTTGGCTTCATTGTGCATGGTTTCAGAAATATCAATTCCTGTGTACCTGAGGTTTTTGGCAAGGTTCATTATACTTTTAAGGTGTCCGGCGTTTCCGTGTCCTATTTCAAGGATTTGCTGGCCGTCATCTATCGAAAGTGTTCTGATACTTTCTAACGTCATACTGATGTTAGTGGCATTCATCATTTCACCAATCTCAATGCCTTTTTCACCCTGAGGATTGGCAAGATTCTGTGCGAGGATTTTGAGTTCTTCTTTTTCCATGGTTATCCAAAAATGATCATTGGGTTGTTCGTAATAGGATGGCCGCAGATGGTACACGGAAAGTTGTAGGCTTTACTGATATTTTCTGCCGTGAAAACTTCCTCCGGAGTTCCATATGCGGAAACTTTTCCTGATTTCATTAATAAAATCTTGTCTGCAAATTGAGCAGCAAGGTTCAGATCATGCAAAACAACAATGGCACTGTTGGCTTTTTTCGTGAATTTTTTGATGATTTCCAACGCTTTATACTGATGTTTAATGTCTAAATTATTCAGCGGTTCATCCAGGAAAACCAGTTTATGGACAATTTCATTCTGTAACTGCGCCATTACCCTGGAAAGATGTACCCGTTGTTTCTCACCTCCTGACAAAGAATTATAATCTCTGTCTTTCAAATGAAAAATATCGGTTTCATAGAGCATATTATTCATCGCTTCAAGATCTTCTTTTCCGGGCTGGGCATCAAAATAAGGATACCTTCCCATCATGACGACATCTTTTACATCAAGCGGAATATCATTGCTGTTGTGCTGTGAAAATTTTGCTTTATGTTTTGAAAGCTCCTTCACGTTCCATTCCTGAATAGGCTTATTTTTAAATAATACTTTCTGCTTTCCGGATTTCACTTCATCTGCCAAAACGCTCAGAAGACTTGACTTCCCTGCTCCGTTCGGACCCACAATGGCTAAAAATTCGCCATATTCAAGGGAGACATCTACTCCATCCAGAATACGGAATTCTTTATGTTTATAATTAATCTGGTGTGCCTTGATCATTACAGGGATTTTTTAAATTTAACCAAAATAGCAATAAAGATAGGTCCTCCCATCAATGCAGTCATTATTCCGATCGGAAGTTCTGACGGTGCTACAATACTTCTGCTGAATGTATCTGCCGTCAGCAATAAAATACTTCCATACATTGCTGATAAAGGCAGGATAAAGGTATTATCGGATTTGAATAAAAGCCTTAAAATATAAGGTACAATCAATCCTACAAAACCAATAGTTCCTGAAAATGCTACGCATGTTCCCACCATTAAAGCTACTGTGATAATGATCTGCTTTTTCAATTTCTCCACATTGATTCCAAGGTGCTGTGCATCTTTTTCTCCCAGCATCATGGCATTCAGCGCTTTTCCTTTAGGTAATAAAATGATGTAAGCGATGATCATCACAACGGCCAGGATGATATTCTTCGTCCATGTAGCAGCAGCAAGACTTCCCAGATTCCAGAAAGTTAAATCTCTGAGCTGTTCATCTTTTGAAAGATAGATCAGAAATCCGGTAATGGAGAAACCGATTGCTGTTATCGCCACTCCGGTAAGCAGCATCATCACTACATTTGTTTTTCCTCCGCTTGTTGAAATCCTGTACACCAGCATCATGGATAAAAAAGAACCAATAAAAGCCGCTATTCCTACCAGTGAAAACTGTACCGCTTCAGGAAGATACGCTTTGAAATGTCCTCCCAAAACAATCGCAATAGCCGCCAGCAGAGTTGCTCCTGATGTAAGGCCAATCAAATCTCCTGTTGCTAAGGGATTTTTAAAAAGCCCCTGAAGGCTGGTTCCCGAAACGGAAAGCATACCTCCAATTAAAATGGCCATAACTATTCTTGCTGCTCTAACGTCCCAGATCACGTATTTATCACTTAAGGACAAAGACGGATCACCTTTTATAAATTGCCACAGAATCATGAACGGGGAATTCCCTCCGAAATCATAAACTCCGGTATTAAGTGACAGGACTGCTATGATGGTAAGCAGTACTGCACTTATGATAAGATAAAAGTATAGTTTACTTTGTGTTTTCAATTAAAAGTTTATTTAATGCTACTGCTGCTTCTCCCAGTCTCGGTCCGAAACCTGATACCAAACCTCCGTCCATGGCGATAATCTTCTTATTTTTACCGGCATTGGTTTGTGATACTCCCGGCATTTTAAGGGCTCCTTCATTTCCTCCTGCGCCCTGTAATCCTGTTTCGAAGAAGAATAATACGTCAGGATTGGCTTTTACAACTGCCTCAGGAGTCAATGGTTTGAAATCTTCAAAATCAGTGACTGCATTTTCTCCGCCTGCAAGGTTAATTAATGAAGCCATTGGTGTATTTTTACCGCTTACCATCAGCATATTTCCTCTGGCATAGATGAACAGTACTTTTGGCTTTTTAGCAATGGGCTGTACCTGTTTCAGATCAGCATCAATTTTATCATTTAATTTCTGATAATCTGTATTTCCAATCGCTTTTGCAACCTGTTCGATCAGTTTTTTAGTTCCTTCAACCGTATATTCCTGTTTAAATACTTCGGTTTGAATTCCTGAAGATTTGATTTTCCCCATCAATTCAGGATTGATATCCTTATCAGAAGCAAGAATCAATGTTGGGTTTACAGCCATGATCGGCTCAATCGTCATCGATCTCATATGGCCCAGGTCTTTAGCTGTAGCTTTTAATGAGGCCGGATATGTACTGGTAACGTCGGTTCCTACGATTTCTTTTTCGTGTCCCAAAGCAACTACGATCTCGGTAATTCCTCCGTTGAGTGTCACTATTTTATTGTTCGTTTTTGGTGCTTCAGAACTGGTTTCTGTTGTATTTTCTTTTGCTCCTGTTTCTGCTTTTTTGCAGGAATATACTGCGACAAGAACAGAAGCTGCAAGGATGAATTTTTTCATGATATACTATTATTTGATTATTTATAAAGGTTCAAATTCAAAATTGGTGTATCCTCTTTCGCCTTTTGTATTTTTCATGGTGTTGAATCTCAGCTTGAAATAAAAACCTTCGGCATCTTTCAATACAAAAAAGCGGTCTGAATACACAAACGGAACCGGATTCGTTGCTGTTCCCGTAGTGGTTCTCCATTTGTCACCAATGGCTCTCTGGTCATTGAAAACAAATTTTGCAGCCTCAACATCTTTTAATTTAAATGCGCTGTAAGCAGCATCAAGACTTCCTGTGACATTTACCTGATAGGCTCCCACCCCATTTAAGGTATTTGTCGTCACAAAATCAGCATAAAAATAACTTCCTGCACTGTTGTTTGGTCCCATGAATACCTCATTGGTAAAGGTTGTGAACGCAAGGTCCCAGTTTTTTTTCTTACGCTGAATTTTTACCGGTATACCCGTTTTCAGGCTGAAGAACGCAAAGTTGTACTCAGTATCTTTTGTAATGATATATTCTTTGATATCTGCTTCTGCTGCATTCAAGTCGGCATAACGGATTTTGTATCCGTTCTGAGCTCTCAGGATCTGAATTTTCTTCCACCCTCTCGGGTCGCCGGACAATGAAACTGAACCTGCCCCGATATTGGCGGCAGAAGGTATCTCTCTCCCAAGATTGATCAGGTAAACAGGATTATCCGCATCATTTTCTTTGATGGCATCAATTCCTGAAGTCTGAGTCAGAAAATTTCCATCGGGATTGTCTACATATTGCATATTGGCAGCATCAAAAGTTCCTACCTGAGCAATGTCTTTCAGACCTGATATATCAGCTTCTTTTACTTTACTGATGTCTGAAGCGTTGGGGATTTTAACCACCGTCATAGCCAGAGATCCGTTCATGATCACACGGAATTCATCTCCGGTATAAAAACCAAGGTCCCAATCTGTTCTGCGGTTAACGGCTGAACTGGTGTAGTCGCTTAAGTCGATCCAAACCTGATTGGGTTCTGTAGGACCACCGATATTCACACTTACTTCCGATCCTGTCATTGGAGGAACCGGAACCGGATCTTCGTCTGCAGAGAGACAAGACTGTGTGGCAGCGATAATGGAAAGAACGGACACTATTTTTAAATACTTCATCATAGTAACTTATTATTTAAAATTGAAACATTAATCTGGCAAAATAGCTTCTGCCATAGTATAAATTAACAAAACCACTCGCCGCTGTATGGGCCGAACCTGCCACCGCAGTAGAGTTCAGTCTCGTTACATCAAATATATTTTTCACTCCGGCGGAAATTTCAAAGTGATTCTTCCAGAAAGGCTGGCTCACAATGAAATCCATCATATGGAAGCTATCTACTTTTCCAAGCCGGAAGCCGCCTGCTCCATCGGCTACATATATTCTGTCTGGACCTGTAAACTTGTAATAAAGGGCAAAATTGGTATCTGTACTTTTCAGTTTATAGGTTGCTGAAGCTCCTGCCTGTACTAAATACTGGAAATCTGTAGGCGAAGAAGATTTCAAATCATTCATCGATACGGATGTTCCGTTTACAGATCCCCTTAAAGAGAGGGCAAACTGATCTTTTCTGAAATCTACGTTAGCTGAGAATAACAAATTTTTATAGGTATCAAGATTCATGTATTTGTAGGTGGAAGGCTCTTTTACCATCACCATTTCAATTCTGTCCCGTACATCAAGGTATAATGCGTCAAGTCCATAAGCGATCTTCCAGCCATTGTCTGCCGAAAAGTTCTGGTTCCAGAAGAGTCCTGCAGAGAATCCTTTTTCAGGATTTAAATCCGGATTTCCCTGGACATCATGATTAAGATTCACAAAATAGGTGTACAGTTCATCATATTTCGGGAAACGGTTGGCTGATCCTATAACCGCCCGGAGATTTGAATTTTGAGAAGTTTTATATCTTGCCGATAAAGAGTAATTGTACTGATTGTTGAAATTTTCGCTCAAAGAAAGCCTTACTCCCGGTCTCAGAGAAAATTTGTCTGAAACATTCCATTCTGCAGAAAGGAAATTGGAATAGGTAAATATTTTTCTTTTTACCGCTTCTCCAAAGAAATCCCCGGCGATCAGTGCAGCATATCCATTAGTATAATCTAATTCATATCCCAACTGAAAATCAAAGACTTTGCTATCAAGGAAATTACTGAACATCCCTCTTGAATAAACAACATCTGTCTTATAATAAGATTTTTCGTCCTGACGGCTCTTTATTGTTCTGTTTGGAATATCATAATTGTAATCATAATATTTTCTGTCCTGGTTCTGATAAGAGAAGTCTCCCATATATCGGATATGTCCCAGGTTGGTTTGAATATTGAACTGGTGAATCCAGCGGTCCGTGTTGTATCTTCTGTCTCTGCTTTCATAGGAAACTCCGCCTGCTCCGTCATTCAGAGGATTTCTGCTGACCTCCGGATTGTAGAAATTGAATTTCTCATTAAGATAAGACAGCTTGTAGAAAAATGTTGTTTTGTTTTTCGTGTATCTGAGTAATGCTGATGCATCGTACTGGTCTTTCGGGTTCCATTCATACCCTCTCTGGTTGTCCTGCCCGAAATATTTGTAGCCTTTGCTTTGTCCTTCGTATCCCATAAACTGGTTATGGTTGAAATTGATACTGGCAAACCATTCATTACTGATATTATAATCTACATTCAGGTTCTGGATATGTCTGCCGTTACCCTTTTTCTTAAGATCATAATGGTCTCTTACCGTTTCTTCCTGCAATGAACCCCTTACACTTATTTTTTTTGTACCGGTCTTTTTCGTAATAATGTTGATGACCCCGGCAACAGCACCGTTTCCGTACTCAACGCCCATGCTTCCTTTTACAATTTCAATTCTTTCTATATTGCTTAAGGTAATTTTGGTAAGGTCAATATTACTGCCCAGTCCTGTATCCCCTACTACCGGAATATTGTCTATAAGGATCTTTACATAGTCACCGTTAAGTCCCATGATATTCGCGGTTGAATTTCCGGAGCGGGTATCAGGAGTGATCTGTATGTTAAGGCTTTGATTCAAAACCTCTGCAACGTTCGTGGCTGCCATATTTTTAATCTGTTCTGCATCTATAACATCAACCTTATATATCGATTTGTTAATGGACTGCTGCATGTACTGTCCTGTAATAACAACTTCTTCAATTTTCTTTTGATAAAGAGAATCCTTTTCTTGTGCATTCATCCATAAGGCTATGGATAACGTTAGAACGGAAAGCACTTTCTTCTTCATAAGGGTACAAATTTTCGACAAATATAAAACTTTTATTTAGACTCATTAAAAATAAATAGATATTTTTGTGTAATAATTCTAAATAAAAATAATCTCATGAAATTAAAATTACTTTTCGGAACTCTAGTGTTTACAGCCTTAACTGCGAATGCCCAGGTATCCAGCATCAATGAAAATTTCAATAATTTCACTGTCGGGAATACCACTTTCCCACAGTTTGGCTGGTCTGCTATCGTCGCACCAATCACCGGTGAGTTTCCTCCCGTACCTCCAAGAATGATTGTAGCAGGAGATTCCAACAGATTTATCCAGTCATACGCAGGAAACAACGCAACGGGCTCTTCCTACCTGATTTCACCCCAGATTGAAACTCCCACAGGAAATAAAACACTGACTTTTGATACCACCTTGGTATCTCCATCTCCCGGTCCAGGAACCATTCAGATTGGCATAGCATCCAATCCCGCAGATATGTCAACATTTGTTCCTGTCGGAAATCCTATTAATGTAGCGACAATCGGCACTGTACAGAATATCAGTGTTAATATTCCGGCAACCACAGGATCTTACATCGTATTCAAGTTCACGCCTACTGCTACCCATGTAGCCATTCAGGTTGATAATGTCATTTATAATACAGCAGCTTCATTAGGCGTTTCTGACAACAATACAACAACAGAGAATTTCAGATTTGCTTTAAATGCTGATCAAAGCGCTTTAGAATTTATCGTGAAGAAAGATCCTAAGAACATTCAGATCTATTCTGCTGCAGGCATGAAAGTAGCAGAAGGAAAGCTAAACGGAAGAAGATTTGAAATAAACACTCTTCAGACAGGCATTTACTATATGAATATTGAAACAGCAGAAGGAAAACTTATCCAATCAAAATTCATTAAAAAATAAGGTTAATCAGACTATTATTTACCTTTTTAAAGCCGACAGAAATCGTTTCTGTCGGCTTTTTTATTTATGATTTTTCATTTTAATGATGATCTAAAATAGAAACACGACAAAAGTCATGTTTTTATTTAGACTGATTAAAAATAATTATATACTTTTGTGGAACCATTCTAAATAAGAATTTAAAAAATAATTTATGAAAACAAAACTATTATTGGCTTCGGTACTGGCAATGTCTGTTCAGCAGACTGTTTTGGCGCAGACTGACGCATTGGGATACTCACAGGTAAATATGACCATGGGAAGCGGATATCAGAATCGCGTATTTGTGAACCTTGCGGATGGCAATATGGTTTCCCAGCCAGCCAATACCTGGGATATTGCTTTTTACAGAAATTCAAACTATGCTTTCGGATCGAGAGTGAATGATGCAAAAGATATCGAAGTATTCACAGCATCAACCAATTTAGCCGACTGGGACAATATCAGCATCAGCAATGAATCTTCATGGGGAGCCCCTTTGTACAATCCGGATCAGACAACTGACTGGAGCCAGGGCGCTTTTGAACAAGGCCCGGTGACCTCTCCCAATCCTAATATTCCTTCAACAGGCTGGGGAGTTTACAATCCTGTGAACCACCATATTCAGGGAAAAGCAATTTTTGTTTTAAAATATGCTTCAGGAGCTTATATTAAATTCGCTATTGAAGATGCATTTGCCGGATATACTTTCAGATATTCAAAATGGAATGGTACATCCTGGGGAGCTACTGAGACAAGGACCATTGCCAATGGTACAGATGATTCTTATTTCAATTATTTCTCCTTCGATACCGGAGAAAAAGTTTCGAATCTGGAACCATCCAGAGCGGCATGGGATTTTGTATTCACCAAATATTACACTTTCTATATGGGTGTACAGATGTACCCACTATCCGGAGCTATTCAAAGTCCTAATATCAAGGTTGCGATGGTACAGCCGGAAACTCAGGAAAGTGCAGGTTATAGCATGCCGACCAATGCTAATTTCTCGTCAACTATTACAACAGTGGGACACTCGTGGAAGGGTATCGGAACGGTAAAAAATGATGTTGTCTACTATGTCAAAAAAGGAAATGACTACTACAGAATGTACTTCACCACGAATGGTGGAGCAAGTACAGGTAACATGTATTTCAAATACAAGAAGATTACTGAAACATTAGGCATTACCGAAGTTGGGAAAAAAGCATCTTTCGGTCTGTATCCTAACCCTGCGACAGCTGATAAAAAGGTAACTGTTCTTTTTGATGTTAAAGAAAAGGCAAATAACAAAGGGAATGTAGAGGTTTATGATCTTACCGGCAAAAAGGTCTATTCTGCGGAACTTACCAATCAGGCTGGTTTCTATAAGCAGGACCTGAACCTTTCTACCCTTACTTCAGGAAATTACCTTGTAAAAATTACTTACGGAGGCCACTCGGAGACGAAAAAGCTTATCGTAAAATAATCTTTCAATTTTAATACTTTCTATTTTTTCTAATAAAAAGGCGGTTTCAGAGTATTGAAGCCGCCTTTTATTCTTTACTGAAATTGAGAAAGTCTTTAAATTTTAAATCTTAAATCCTTCAATATCATTAATATATTTTAAATCCTTTGTAAACTTCTGCCGAGCTTTCCATAATTTTGGATGCATCTTTACGGAAATCCAACAAATGGTCCTGCCCATTATGACTGTTGTGGTACTCAACACTTTCCCAAAGCTCGATCAGGAAAAAGGTTCCTTTATTATCTTTATCTTCAATCAGGTCATACTGCAGACAGCCTTCTTCTTTTCTAGTTTCTTTCACAAGCTTCTGAAACAGCTCTACAGCATCCATAAGATAATTTTCATTAAACTTAAAAAGTGCAATGATATGTAAATTCATGTTCTAATATTTAGTGATGTAAAAGTAAAGTATTTTCAAAATCAAATATCTATTTACACCTTTTATTTTTCCACACCGAACATAATTTTTAATTAAAAACTGATTTATAAATAGTTATAGAACTCATTACAATCACCAAAGTTCCGATAATCACAAACATTTTCTTCACAGGAAGCTTAGCCGTAAGCATGGCAGAAAAAGGAGCGGTAACAATCCCTCCAATCAAAAGTCCCAGAATGATATTCCAGTGCTGGATTCCCAGGGTAAAGAAAAAGGTAACGGCTGCAGTAATGGTAAGAATAAACTTGGCCACGGTAGAACTTCCTACGGCAAATCTTGGAGTAAATGCATTTTTGATCAATGTTCCGGTTACCAAAGGTCCCCAGCCTCCTCCTGCAAAGGAATCTATGAAGCCGCCTATCACGCCCAGCCTGATCAGGTTGGTTTTTCTTTTCAGGGCTTTACTTTGTTTTTCTTTAAATGCATTTGATAAAATCTGAAAACCGAGATATAAAGTATAAAAAGCAATCAGTGTTTTGGTGATCTTTGCGTAATACTCTCCAAGATAAGTAAGACAAACTGCACCAATAATTGCTCCTATTACAGCCGGAATGGCCAGCTTTTTTACCAGACTCTTACTTACATTTTTCAATTTAATGTGACTGACGCTTCCTGCAGCGGTTGTAAAACTTTCTGCCGAATGAATACTTGCGCTTACAATATGCGGTGGAATATTCAGAAGCATCAGTGTTGTGGTACAGATAACCCCATATCCCATTCCCATTGATCCGGCAACAATTTCTGCAAAGACCCCTACCAGAATCATCCAGTAAAAAATATAATTATCTTTTGCAAGAATAGTCTGCAGCTCTTCCAGGTATCCCAGTTCATACATTGAAAAAACAATGATGGAAATAACAGCAGCTGTTACAAAAAGAACATTAAGCCTTACCTGAATTTTTCTTGAAATCACCATATTATAAACCGTTTTTGTCCATTACTATTTTATGATCATTGTCAAAGACATTCAACGGTTGTCTGCCATTCCTATTTCCAGGTCGGAATTTTTTTTCAGATAGAACATATGCGGCAGCTAAATGGGCTGCAATAGCAGAAGGGGTGATCTTTTGTGATTGGTTTTCTTCTTCTTTTGAAATCATAGTTTATTCATTTGAAGTAGTGCAAATATCTGAATAAAATATCTATCCTACAAAACAAGTAGACTATTAATTCAAAAAAAAGGATCGGGTTAATCAACCAGATCCATTAAAGTTTTACTTTCCAGAATATTCAGGGATGCATCCCGAACCTCTATCAGCACATCATGAAGTCCGCAGTGGTCTTCATTGCAGTCTTCACATTTTTCATAGAAATTCAGACTTACACAGGGAAGCATGGCAATAGGTCCGTTTACCAGGCGAATAATTTTAGCCAGTTTCACATTTTCAGGATTTTCTTTGAAGAAGTATCCTCCACCCTTTCCTTTTTTACTGTCAAGGATATCCGCTTTTTTCAGTTCAAGAAGGATATTTTCCAAAAACTTTAAAGGAATCTTTTTATGTTCCGCAATTTCAGAAATAAGAATCGGGCCTTCATTTCTTTTTTCTACAAGATATGAAAGCGCCTTAAACGCATATTGAGATTTTTTTGAAAGCATTACAGCAAAAATAAGAAAATTGTTTAATATTTGAAAAAGAGAGAAAAGTGAAACTGTAAATGCGTAAAAGATAATTTTTTCATCCGTAATTTTACGGTTTTATATACCACATTTTTGCCTTTCTGCCATTAAATCATTATGTTTGCCATATGTTCAGTAAACAAGAGGCACAGCAATTAAAAAAGGAATTTTGGACAGCTTTCGGAAAGTCATTTCCCAGAAAATGGATTCTTTATGATACCAAAATCAAGGACATGGCATTTAAATTTTCAGCCGACAATAAAAAAGCAGAAGTTTCTCTGGATATCGAAATGAAAGATGAAATTTTCAGAAATGCTTATTATGAAAAAATCTGGTCTCTGGAAGATATTTTAAAAGATTTCGTTGGAGATTTTCAGAAGGAAGAATATTATACCCTTGAAAATGGCAAAGTGATCAGCAGGATATGGGTTGAGAAGCATGGCGTTTCCATTTTTAATAAAAATACATGGCAGGAGATTTTTGAATTCTTTGTAGACAAAATGGATGGCTTTGAAAGGTTTTACTATGAATACGAGGATTTCATAAAAGATATATAGAATACTTACGAAATAAACACTATTTTATGCTTCGGATTAAGATAAAAAAAGAAAACTTATCTTTGCTACACCACTTAAACTAATAGATGAAACAAAATAACATGATTAAAAATGAGAAAAGTGTACAAAAACATTTTTGGAGAGGTCATTTCCAAAAGTAAAGCTGTGAAGCTAAACGAATATCATCTGTATTATTATGAAGAAGGTACCGATTTCCTTAAAGAAATTGAATTTATTAATGAAGACAGTGTTTACAACATCAATTATTTTTTAAGTGACGAAGAAGACGAAGCGCAGGTAGTGGATTATCTTAAAGAAAAATCTGATTTTTTTGATATTGAAAAAAAAGAAACCACGGACAGCTTTATTATATCTACCAATAAATTATATTCCTTATCTGTAGACGACCTCCCCTTAATTTCTAAAACTGTTTTCAAAAAAGACGACCCCGAAAACTTTATCTGTTCACAGGTCATTGATAATGAAACCCACGAACCGCAACTCGAAAGAACTATAAAATGCTGGTACACCAACGATAAAAACGGTGAAAAATATGCAGCGATAGAATGCAGCTATCAGGAAGACGGGAAACTTGAGCTGGCTGTAGATAAAACCCCGGATCCCGATCATGAAGAAAACTGGGTTCATTATGATTATGACACTTTCCACGATCTTCAGGCACAAATACCTACTGATATCAGCTATTACAAAACAGCGGCCTTACTTCCCAAAGAGGCATATCAGCAATAAACTTTTTACACATCATCTCATTTTTAAAATTATTAAATGGAAGAGAATCCTATTTTTTTTGCAGACGGAAATGATCCGCAAATGATTGAAGCTTACAAAAAAGCACAGGAGACCTTTAAGTATTTCTGGCGCGAACAATCTTGGGAATACAGAAGAATTATTCCGGGGCTTACCGTATCATGTGTTAAAACTGCTTTTGAAGAGCAGGATGAAGAAACCGGAGAAAGCTTGGTAGAACATATGTGGATCAATGAAGTATTTTTTGACGGGGATCATGTAAGAGGATATCTTATTAATGAGCCTAACAACCTTAAAAATGTACAGGTTGGCGATTATGTCGACATTCCTTTACAAAATATCACGGACTGGCTTTTTGCCATCACTCCGAGTGTACAGAAACCTAAAGGACTTTCCAGACTGTTTTCATCTTCTTCAACCCCACTTCCAAAAGCTTACGGAGGTTTTACCATTCAGAAAATGCGTGCTGATATGTCCGATGCGGAAAGAAAAGAGCATGATAATGCCTGGCAGCTTGATTTCGGAGATTTCAATGATATACTTTTGGTGAATAACCAGAAAGAAAATCCTGAAAATCTGATTGAGCATCCGATGAGTAAAAATATGAAGGAGGAATTTGCAAAGTTCTTACAACAGTATCCGGATGAGCTTACACAAGCTGATGAATACGGCCTGACACTTCTTCACAAGGAAACAATTGCAGGCAATTTAACCACTGTGCAGGTTGCTTTGGAAGCAGGAGCTGATAAAAATATCCGGTCTAAAAAAGGGAAAACAGCTTTAGATTATGCAAAACAGCTGAAATGGGAACATCTTATTCCTGTATTGGAAGGATAAATTATTAATTAAAATTATTACAACTCAGAATTTGTTTAGACTTTTATTTATGAAACATTTAGATTGTATTAAGTTGTTGAGAGTATTAAGATAAGCTTCGCTTTAAGCTTAAAAATCAGAATGATTCATCTTACCTATACTTTATTTCTTAAATCCTTCTTAATGGTTTTTAATATTCAAAATTTTTATAAGTCTAAACAAATACTCAATACTAAGTTTTAAAACAAAAATTCCGGAAGAAAAATCTTCCGGAATTTTTATTTATTATCCAAACTTCTTCTTTCTTAACCAGAAGAACAATCCTCCGAGAAGGCCAATAATAGCCAGTGGAAGCAGTAAATTCAGCCACTGCCATGTGGATTTCTCTTCAGTGATTCTTTGTCTGTCAAGAAGTCTTTCTTCGATATTTCTGTTTCTCAGTTCCATCAGATTGCTATCATCCAGCAGGTAATCCAAAGCATTTCTCAGGAACTGTTCGTTTCCGAATTGTTCATTCGTCAATAAATCTACTCCTAACGGAAGCGGTTTTCCTTTGATCACTTTGTTCCTTCCTACATCTCCGTCTGCAATCACGATCATTTTATTTTCCGGACTGGATGTTTTGAATCCCGGGTAAGACTTTCTTTCAATTCTTGATGCATACGCAGAGTTGAATTTCCCTTCCAATGCTACAGCGAAGATTTTCGGTGTACTTGGTTTTTCCATTTGTCCCAGACTGTCTACGCTTGCAATTTCTTTCAGATCCACATAATTGGGAACCTGTTTCAGCAATGTTCTTTCACTGGATTCAAAAAGAACTTTTGTTTTGATATTTTTTCTGCCTCCTAATGTATCAATGGAAGTCGGAAATTCGAATTTTACAGGGTTAATATTTTTGGTAATTGGATTATTATTTTCAGCTATTCCAAGAGGATAATAAGGCCATGGAAGACTTGTGTACTGAGGGTTTCCACTTACTTCTCCTGTAACCAGTCTTAATAGAGCAAATTTCTTAACGTCCTTTACCAAAGCCGGATTGATTCTCACCCCGTAATTGAAAAAGAAGTCGGTCATATTGATATCGATCGGGAAAGGCATTACTTTTTTGGATCTTGTTAAGGTATCCATTTCAGCATTTACCGCATCAATCATCCAAAGTGTTTTCCCTCCATTCATGATGTACTGGTCAAGAATTACTTTTTCATTATCTGTAAAAGCTTTTCTCGGTTTTGCAATTACCAGGGCGCTCATCTGTTTCAATAAAGGAACATCTTCCAGTGAAAGCTCAGTCTGATTTTTAGGAATAATAGGCCCTGCATCATAGTTTTCCATCGCCAGCTGCACAAATCCCTGGAATTCATCCGGATTCAATTCATCATGGTTGACCAAAATCCCGATTTTCTTTCTTTTGGCTGCTGCAATATTTTTAATATTGGAAACAAGGTTATATTCCAGACCTTCAATAGATCTTGTCAGCTGCTCATCGGCATCAATTCCTGCCTGCTGTACCACTAAAGGAATAGAAACACCGTCATTACCGTGTTTGATCACAGCGTAAGGGAAAAGGGTGATCTGTGAGATTTTCCCGTCTTTTACATCCGGAAGAATAGACGGCTGCATTCCCATTGCCATCAGGGTATCCTGAGACATTTTGGTTTTAATGGGATCGATAAATTTAAAATCAATCTTCGGATTAATTTTTCTGAATTCTTCCAGCATGAACTTCGTTTCGCTTTGCAACTGTTTGAAACTTGCCGGAAAATCTCCTTCCAGATACACTTCTACTGTAAGAGGCTTTTTAACAGACTCCAGTACTTTGATGGTATTATCGGAAAGTGTATATCTTTTTTCTTTTGTTAAGTCTAATCTGATTCCCGAATAGGTCAGGATAATAACCAAAGGAACAACTGCAATTAAGAAAATTCTCAGTGGAGATTTAGCATTGAACTTCTTCATACTTCTACTTCTTTTTGTTAATAAAATGATTAGCCAATACTAATGAAGCGCAGATAACAAGCACAAAATACGCTACATCCTTAGCATCAATAAGCCCTCTTGTAAAGCCTAAGAAATGCTGGTAAAAGCCAATATTCTGAAGAATGAAATCAGCTCCACCCAATAGTTTATAACTTGCCAGCTGCTCAATTCCAAAATACATAATGAAGCACATGAAAACGCCCAGCAGATAAGCCATAATCTGATTTTGTGATAATGAAGACGCCAGGATTCCTACTGCTGAAAAAGCAGCTATTAAGATCATCAGTCCAATATAACTTCCAAAAGTCATTCCCAGGTCAATATTTCCTGCCGGAACTCCCAAAACATAGACTGTATAAAGGTAAATTAATGATGGAATAAGACATAAAATTCCTACAATCCATACAGAAAGAAATTTGCCTGTCACCAGTTCTGAAACTTTTAACGGTTGCGAAAAAAGCCAGTTCAATGTTCCGGTTTGCTGTTCTTCCGCAAAAGTCTTCATGGAAAGGGCCGGGATGATAAACATCAACAGCCATGGTACCAATACGAAATAGCTCTGCAGTGAGGCCATTCCAATCTCAAAAATATTAGAATCGTTGTCGAAAAAGAACAGGAAAAGGGTTGCTATCAGACTGAAAGCGGCAATGATCACCCATGCGCTCCAGTTTCCAAAGTAACTCCAAAGTTCTTTCTTTAAAATTGCAATCATAGTTTTTTGTAAGATATAAAAAGGATGAATGTTTTCAGACATACGTCCTGCTCCACAATTATTTGTTTTTTTTGTTTTTGTTAACCAGTTTTACCGTCATCATGATCAGCAATACAAGAACGAAAAATCCTGTAATTAATTGCCACCAGTATTCAATCACCATGGATTTTAGAATAACCGTAAACACCACCAGAAACAGAATGAAGGTTGCTATTTCATTCGCCTGTCTCAGCTTGATGTTGGCAATGGGTAGTGTACCTCCATGTAGATCCTTTAAATGAAGGACTTTTTTCCAGCACCAGTAATGGTAAATGGCAAGTCCAATAAGGAAGGTCAGTTTTAAATGAAACCACGGCATTTTCATAAGCCCGGTATTTAAAAAGATCATGACCAATCCGCAAACTGCCATGATTACTCCCGCAGGAACGGTGATAATATTCCACAGCCTTCTGGCCATAAAAGTATACTGCTCTCTCAGAATTTTCTTTTTTTCTTCCGGAAAATCATCAGTGTCCTTATAGTAAACGAAAATCCTCACGAGATAAAAAATTCCCGCAAAGTAGCTTACCATAAAAATAATGTGCAGCGCTTTGATTATTGTATAAAGCATTTTAATAAATAAATTTATTGATAGAAATAATTTTACAATCCTGGTCCAAATTCTTCAGTACATCAAAAAAAATCTTTTTCATATCCTTTACATTATTATAATAAAAATATCCCATAAAAATAGCCAACCCCAAAGAGATCAATATAATTCCATACGTGGTTCCAGAATTTTCATCCGTATAAAAAGGAAAAAAAATCCCTAAAAGAAGAACAAGAATGAGTACATCAAAATATTTAACTCCAATAGATACTTTAAGAAACTCTTCATTATTTTTGTCTGAAACAAATTTTCCTATAAAAGACAAATATTCATTCCCCATCACTTTTACTTCAAATCCATCATCAGTTACTTCACCTTTAAATTTTTTGCCATTATAATCAGGAAAGTTCTTAAATATACTTTCTTCAATCTTAGATAGTATCGATTTTTTTGGCTTCGAAAAGACAACCTGATATTTGGACTTTAAAAACATTTCAATTTTAATCAGGCACAAAGATAAGTTTTTATCTAATTCTTAAAAATAAATTTCTTTTGATCAGAAAAACCCAATCAAAAACGGATTTCTATAAAAAATAGTTCGGCTCGGGGCAGCAAAGCTGCCCGAGCCGAACCTTATATTTTTATTATTGTATCCAATTCAGCGATTAAGAGATCACTCCTAATTCTTTTCCTACTTTTTCAAATGCAGCAATCGCCTTATCCAGGTGCTCTTTGGTATGAGCTGCAGATAATTGAACTCGGATTCTTGCTTTTCCTTTCGGTACTACAGGATAGAAGAATCCGATCACATAGATTCCTTCATCCATAAGCTTTTCGGCCATTTTTTGAGAAAGCGGCGCATCGTAAAGCATTACCGGAACAATAGCAGCATCGCCTTCAGGGATATCAAAACCTTTTGCTTTCATTTCCGTTCTGAAGTATTCTGCATTTTCCATTACTTTATCACGAAGAGAAGTATCATCAGAAATCATATCCAGTACTCTCAATGCAGCTCCTACGATTCCGGGTGCCAAAGAGTTTGAGAATAAATAAGGTCTTGAACGCTGTCTCAGCATATCAATGATTTCTTTTTTACCGGAAGTAAATCCACCTAAAGCTCCTCCTAACGCTTTTCCTAATGTAGAAGTAATGATATCTACTCTACCCATTACCTCATTTGCTTCGTGGGTACCACGGCCGGTTTTTCCGATGAAGCCTGTTGCGTGAGAATCATCTACCATCACCAAAGCATCATATTTGTCTGCAAGGTCACAAACTCCTTTTAAGTCTGCAACAATCCCATCCATTGAGAATACTCCGTCTGTTACGATAATTTTAAAACGGTGGTTCTTTTCAGAAGCAGCCATCAGCTGAGCTTCCAGATCCTCCATATTATTGTTTTTGTATCTGTATCTAGCCGCTTTACAAAGACGGACACCATCAATGATTGATGCATGGTTCAGTTCATCTGAAATAATAGCATCTTCTTCCGTAAACAAGGGTTCAAAAACACCTCCGTTAGCATCAAATGCAGCGGCGTAAAGAATAGTATCTTCAAGACCAAGGAAATCTGCAATTTTTTTCTCAAGCTCCTTGTGAATATCCTGTGTTCCGCAGATGAAACGTACAGAAGACATTCCGTATCCGTGAGATTGAATCATATCCTGAGAAGCTTTCATCACCTCCGGATGATTGGATAATCCCAGATAATTATTGGCACAGAAGTTCAAAAGCTTTTTTCCGTTAGCCTCTATTTCTGCACTCTGTTGAGAAGTGATGATTCTTTCTCTTTTGTAAAGTCCGTCATTCTCAATATTCTGAAGTTCATTCTGTAAATGTTGAAGGTATTTTTCAGAGATCATTTTTAGTAATTTTTTAGATGTGCTAATTTACTAAAAAGGCAGTAAAATAAAACCTTTTATAAGCTTAATTCTAAAAAATCAGTTCAGGTTTAAGTTTTAACATTATTAGTCTACTAATTTAGTAGGATAATATTTATATTTGCTTAAATTTTGAATATATGAGATTAAAGCCGGTACAAAAAATAAAGACAATCAGCTCAGATACCTTTATTAATAACCACATGAAGCCGAGAATTCCAATTATTATTGAAGATTTCGTACACCCTGAAAGCCCGGCTTTCAAAAAGTGGAATTATGAGTATTTCAAAGAAATTGCCGGAGATCAGATGGTCAATGTATACGGCAGTGAGCTTGATTCCCTCGACAGAGTCGCAAGTGATCCTATTGCCCAGACTACATTCTCAGAATATCTGGATCTGATTCAATCAACTCCTACTGAACACCGGCTCTTCTTATTTAATTTACTGAAAATAAAACCCGAACTTAAAAATGATATTATTTACAATGATGTAACAAATGGTAAAATACTGAAATGGCTGCCATTTATGTTTTTCGGCGGTGAGGGTTCCGTAACCAGAAACCATATTGACATTGATATGTCCCATGTTTTTATCACCCAATTTCAAGGGATCAAAAGAATCTGGCTCTTCCCCTGGGAACAATCTGATTTTATGTATAAGCTGTCATACAATTTTCACAGCCTGGTTCAGATTAAAAACCCGGATTACAGAAAATACCCTGCTTTACTCTATTTAAATGGCTATGAAGCAGTCATTCATCCGGGAGACACGCTGTATATACCTTCGGGATGGTGGCATTATATTCAGTATGATACAGAAGGGTATTCTATATCGGTAAGAGCACTGCCTTCGAGTCCTCTTGAAAAATGGCGCGGTTTTAAAAACCTTGTCATCACCAGACATTTTGATAACCTCATGCGTAAGATATTCAAAGAAAAATGGTTTTCCTACAAGGTCAGGCTGGCGAGACAAAGAGGAGCCAGAGCAGCAAGAAAACAAAGAAGCTTTCAAATCTGAAAGCTTCTTCTGTATTCTATTTTTTAGGAATATTATCGATTAAATTGTGAAATCAACTAAGTGAATACTTAACTTATGGCAATGGTATATTTAAGGATATCGATACCTTTTGTTCAGAAGCAGTTAACATTTGACTAATTTAACATAAAAAAATATTTTTCAATATATTAGATTTATTTTATATTTTTGATTTGAATAATTCAATTAAAAACTAATTTCTAAAGAAAACTACAATGAAAAAAGCAATTTTATTAGCAACTGTATGTGTTGCTGGGCTTATGAGTGCAAATGGCAAAGTGGAAGCTAAAGTTGAAAAAAAAGTCGTTAAAGTCGCATTTCAATTATGCGGGGTTATGGTAACTTATTATAATTCATCAGGGCAACCAACTGGACAGCAATGGTTCACTTCAGATCAACCTACATTAAATGCCTGTATGGCTTATCAGGCAGGGGTAATTGCCGATTTAAGAGAAAAGGGATATAATGTTAAGCCACAAGGGTTAAGTAACGATATTAATTAACTCTTATGAATTAATCAAAGAATTTAAAATGAACAAATTTCTTTTTCTTTTTTCTCTTTTGTTATTTGAGAGTATATCAGCACAAAAACAGATACATATACAATACCTTAATGTCAGATCACCAATAGCCAATGTGTATGAAGATCTTTATACTAATGGCACAAAGGTTATATCAAAACAGGATGGCAATATTATGTGGACTGATCCTAGCTTTAATAAAAATAAAAAAACTCAAGATTTTTATTTTATTTCTACGATTGATAAGACAACAAAAGATAGGAATTTCTTTTTCACATCATTTGTTAGAGATAATGCAGAGGATTATTATTTTGTATATGATAAAGTTCCTCAAATAAATTGGAAAATTGAAAAAGAATCTAGCAGAAAAATTCTTGGTTACGAATGTACAAAAGCAACAGCTAATTTTCGAGGCTCTCCTATAACGGCTTATTTTACAAAAGAAATTCCCTATTCTGTTGGCCCATTTAAATTTTTTGGGTTACCTGGTGCAATTTTAGACATCAGAGTTGATGGAAAAGATTTTGATTTATGGAAAGCTGTAAAAGTTGATCTTGATGATCACTCAAAAGTAGAGTATAATCCTAATTTTCCTGGCTTTACCAAAGCTAATATGAAAGATTATATAATGAGTAAAGATAATGCCACAACCAATTATTTAAGTAATAGTAAGATTAGTGGAAGCACTGGAAAAATAGCGACAATCCGAATGGGAGTTGAAAAAAACTTTGAATGGGAAAATCAGATATCCGAATAGTTTTTCATAATCTCATTCACGAAATCTTTTGTACAAAAAGCAAAACGCCTTTCATTTTGAAGGGCGTTTTAATGTATTAAGTCAATAATTATATTTCAATATACTTTCTAATATTGATTCAAATATTGATTAGGTCAATTATTCTTAGAGCTACTGTTAGTTTATCAGCAAATAAATAATGTACATTAATAATATTACTTACATATAGTACTCCGTAAAGTAACCCTTCATACTTCCCAAGCCTTCATTTTAGTGTTTAATAAATTTAATATTCTTTTCATCAATCGTAATAAAATAAGCTCCCGGAACCAATTCTGCAATTCCAATTGCTTTACCTGGCTGATACGTTCCTTTTCCAACCAGTTTTCCGTCAATTGCATGAATCGTAAAGTCCACGGCTCTATTGATACCTTTCAGATTAATTTCATTTTTCGCAGGATTCGGATATAAGCCAAAGTCCTCCTTCTCAACAGAAGAAACGCTCAATGTATTATCCTGGGTAACCGTAGAGTTTTTCTCAATTATCTGATACTCGTAATTAAACTGAACACTTGCTATCGGGAAGGTTACCGACTGAAGGAAATATTGATTATTAGAGGTATTGTTAAGAACCAGATAAGCTGTCTGCCCGGATGTTCCTGTCACTTTAACCGGCAAAGGCATTTCGAAAAAGCTTACCGTAGAGCTGCTCTGTGTCTGTGAAACTTTAAATAAAGCCTGATTTCCGCTCTGCATCCACTTTATGGTATAGGTAGGATATCCTTCTCCATACACCCAATCATTAAAAAACTCTGTAAAATCTGTCCCTGTTGACTGCAGTAAAGAGGCATTAAAATCAGCTGTACGTGCATAGCTGTATGCAAGATTCGGTCTTGCGTGATAGTCTTTAAGTGCCTGGTAAAACACAGTATCTCCTAAAATCCATTTCAGCATTCTCAGCACATATCCTCCTTTGGCATAAGTAAGTCTGCTGTCAAATATTCTGTTGATGCTGGAAAGTCCGCTATCCGGTACATATACGCTTCCGGTTGTGCCCGCTGTAATATAATTGGACTGGCCTTGTAAGTAATTCAGAAAATCTGTATTGTTCATCAATAGTTTTTCATTGGCAACATGTTCTCCGAATGTGGCAAAACCTTCATTCAGCCAGATATCATTCCATGCACCGCAGGTTACCTTATCACCAAACCACTGGTGAGTAAGCTCATGAGCAATAAGCTGCTTGCTCCATCCGCCCATAGAAGACATAGTTTGATGCTCCATTCCTCCTCCGTACATAAATTCCATGTGTCCGTATTTTTCATTCCGGAAAGGATAAGAACCAAAATAAGTTTCAAAGGTATCCATCACCTGCTTTGTCCAGTTAATATTAGCTACACTGGTTGCATTGGAGTTCGTGGACGGATAAATATAATTCACAAAAGGAAAAGGAGGATTTCCGATAGTATCAGTAAGCTTTACAAAATTTGTAATCGAAAGAGCAATCAGATAGGCCGGCGTAGGATACATCGTTCTCCAGAAGGTCAGTTTGGTATTTCCCGTAGGAAAGGTTTCAGACATCAGCTTTCCATTCGCTGCTACGCTGTAGTTCGATGGAGTTGTAATCTTAAAATCAAACCTTTCAATTTTATCATTTAAACTCTGCTTGGTAGGAAACCAGTCTTGTGCTCCGTAAGGTTCATTCAAAGTAGAAAGTACCGGAGTTCCGCTCTGAAGAGCCGTTTTGAAAGCATCATTACTTGTAGATGGTGCTCCTGCATAATAAATGGTAAGAGAGTCCAGTGTATTGGCAGGGATAGAGGCCGGAAAATCAATTTTCAATTCTTTCGAAGGAAGCTGTTGAAAGCTTGTAATGTTGGTTCCATGATATTTCACCTGGGAAACCGTTAATGAATTGGAAAGATCAAAATAAATACTTCCCATAGTCTGTGTAGGCTTAAAATGTGAAGTAACCGATCCTGAAATATTATACACCGCAGGATCCAGGCTGACATCCATTCTCTGGTATTGTAAGTCGTAATTCAGGGTGTTGGGATTGATATTCCCGATATTCATTTTTTGGGTGAAGGATTTTTTCTCTTTTTCGATTAATCCTTTCATATCCGTATTTTGCCTTTGCTTCTGGCCATAAAATTGTTGAGACAATAAAAATCCCAACACCAAAAGGTACAATTTTGTCATGTTTTGAAAAATTTAATCAAATATAAAAAAAACCTTTTAATCAATGATTAAAAGGCTGTTATAATATATAAAATAAAAAATTTCTAAAGATCTAATGCAGGTTCAAGAATTTTCTCCATTCTTTTCTTCACCATATCTACCGATCCGGAATAGTTATTCACCATCAAAGAGAAAACCAGTGTTTTTCCGGAGTTTGTTTTCAGATATCCTGCCAGCGTTTTTACTTTATTCAACGTTCCTGTCTTCGCAAAAATCTGTCCGTTTCCGCCAGCATTAAACATTCTTTTTAAAGTTCCGGACTGTCCCCCGACAGGTAAAGAAGTCAGATAAGATCTGTAATAATTCTGATCCATCAGAGAAGTAAGGAATTTCACCTGGGAAATAGGAGTAACATTATTGCTTCTTGAAAGTCCGCTTCCGTCGATATAATTTAAACCATTCATATCGAAACCTGCTTCTCTAAGGTGATTGGTCACTACAATTCTTCCTGATTCTGAAGTCTGATCTCCCATTTTCTGATATCCTACCGTTCTTAGCAAAGCTTCTGCTAAAGAATTGTCACTGTGCTGATTGGTATAATAAATAATATCACTTAACGTTGGAGATTTATAGGCAGAAAGCATTTTTCTGTTTTCCGGTGCTGCATCTGTCATTTTCGGAGTTACTTTTCCGGTAACAGGAATGCCGCTTTTTACCAGTGTGGTTCTGAAAGAGTTGGCAAGATAAGCCGGAGCATCAGGAAGTTTGGTTGTTAAAACTCCGTTGCCTTCGTATTTATCAGCATATACCATCTGATGATTGTAAGGGGAAACGTAGAAAAATTTCTTTTCTGTGGAGAAACCACTTTTCTTAACAATCAGTTTTTCGTTGGCCGGGTTGATATCGCGGGTACTTCCTGCAGGTAAATAATAGTTATTGTTTTCCAACCATACAACATTTTCCGGAAGCATTGAAATATTGCCTTTGAAAAGCGCTGTCTGAATGATAATATCACCATTTACCTTTTTGATTCCCTCTCTTGAAACGCCGCTTACGAAATCCGAAATGATATCTCTGTAAGATGCTGCTCCTGCTTTGTTTGTTCCCAAAGAAGGGTCACCGCTTCCTATGACATAAAGATTTCCATTTAAAACTCCATTTTCATCTACGGTTCCTGAATATTCCAGCTGAGTCATCCAACGGTAATTCTCGCCCAGCATATTCAGAGCGGTTTCCGTTGTCAGTAATTTTGTGGTAGAAGCAGGTACTAAAGGAGTATTTTCATTGTACGAAGAGATCACTTTCTTCGTTTTCGGGTCATACACTACGAATCCCCAGGTTGCATTTTTCAGCACAGGATCCGCCATCATTGTGTTCACATTAATGTCTACCAGTTCTTTTGCTGACAAAACAGTTTTTTCCACCACCGTGCTAACGGGTGAAGGCAGGTTTAAGCTGCTTTTTTGATTGTCATAATTCTGAGAATAAAGAACGGTAGAAACGGTAGATTGAGCCAGGAAAAAACCAGAAGCCAACACCGCTGCACTTGAAATATATTTTCTGAAATTTACCATCTATCTTTTTTTGTTCTATAGCTTTGACTCTATAAAAAATGACAGGTTAAATCATTCATTAAAAGAACCAAACACTTAATCAACGTCCAAAAGTAGAAATTATTGTCATATAACGGACCACAGCCACATTATAAAAGAGTGTAAAGTTTGTTAAAAATTGTTAAAAATCAACAAAAACATCTTTTTTAATGCTTTGATATGCAGTGATTTCATCAAATTCTTTCAAACTTATTAAAACCATGCTTTTGAATTTTTCATAGGTCTTCCCACGGGGAAGCTTAAGCATAATCTGGAACTGGTACAAATTATTCAGCTTTGCAATCTGAGCTCTTTCAGGGCCTAAAACGCAGTCTTCCGGAAGGTATTTTCTGAGAATAGAGCCCAGAAACTGAGAAGCGCGGTCTGCTTTATCCTCTCTTCTGTGTTTCAGCTCAATCATGATCAGCTTGGTAAAAGGCGGATAATGAAATTTCTGTCGCTCTGTCAGAATATATTTATAGATTTTCGCAGGGTTGTTCATCTTGATCAGCTGAAATACAGAATGATCAGGATTAAAAGTCTGAATAAGAATTTTTCCTTTTCCGGAGACCCTACCGGCTCTTCCTGACACCTGCGTGATCAGCTGATAGGCTCTTTCTTCAGCCCTGAAATCCTGTACATATAACAGGGAATCCGCTTTAGGAATCGCAACGAGTTCAATATGATCAAAATCCAATCCTTTGGAAATCATCTGTGTTCCGACAATGATATCCGTTTCTCCGTCTTCAATCTTTTCATACAGCTTTTCGTAAGCAAATTTTTTACGCATAGAATCCACATCCATTCTATCCACCTCATTTTCCGGAAACAGTTTGGAAACTTCTTCGTGAATCTGCTCTACACCTACTCCTCTTTCGTTTAGCTTTTCAGAATTACATTTAGGACAGGTCTTTGGCTTTGAGGCTCTTTGTCCGCAGTAATGACATTTCATCTCATTGGCCGCTTTATGGTATGTCATCACCACATCACAATTGGAGCAGTAATTCACATAACCGCAGCTTTCACATTCAATTACATTGGAATAGCCACGGCGATTATGCAGGACAATAGCCTGGTTTTTTGCATCTACCGTTGTCTTAATATCCTCAATAAGCTTCAGAGAGAAATTACCTGAAACCTTCTTAGATTCCTGTGCTTCCTTGAAATTGATCAGCTCATATTCCGGCAGATTAACGTTCCCGAATCTTTCATTCAGAAAAACGTATTTCATTTTATCTTTTCTGGCGCTGTAGTAGCTTTCAACAGAAGGTGTGGCAGATCCCAGGATGACTCCCGCCTTATAAAATTTTCCCAAAACCAATGAGGCGTCCTTAGCATTAAAATAAGGAGATACCTCCCTTGGTCTGTAAGCAGAATCATGTTCTTCATCCACAACAATAAGACCCAGATTCTGGTAAGGTAAAAACAGAGCGTTACGGGTTCCGATCAGAATACGGATATCGTTCTGCTTAATTCTCCTCCATACTTCCACCCTTTCAAAATCAGTAAGCTTCTGATGATAAAAACCTAATTGCCTGCCGTATTTCTTTTCTAACCGCTGGGTAATCTGTTTGGTCAGGGAAATTTCCGGAAGTAAAAACAGAACATTTTTTCCTTCTTTAATACATTCATCAATTTTCTCTAGGTAAATGTGAGTCTTTCCTGATGAAGTAACACCGTGAAGCAGCACATTCTTTCCTTCCTCAAAAGCTTCATCGATCTCGGATTTGGCTGTTTTCTGCTGTTCTGAAAGTTCCTCCAGCTCTTCAATTTCTCCTTCATAGCTTTCGATCCTGTCTTTCTGCATATAATATTCCTCCACAAGGCCTTTATCCGCCAAAGGTTTGAAGTGCGAGCTACCGAAATAGCCATCTTCAAACAGTTCAGATTTTTTTATAGGTGTATCCGGATTTTCGGTTTGTTTTTCCAGAATAAGAAGGAAAAGATCTTTTTGCTTTTGCGCTCTGTTCAGCTTTAAAAGAATTTCTGTAAGGTTCTGATTGGCCAGCACCTCATCATTAATCCTTACATACGCCACTTCTTTAGCTTTATATTTTTCAGCAATCTTCTCATCAATCTCAATATACTGAAGATCGATAAGCGAATTGATGGTTCTGATGATATCTTTTTTAGGAATAAATGCTTCAATATCCGTCAGGTTGATCAGCTGACGCACCTCAAGTGCCTGAATCAGGTACATTTCGTTGACATCCAGATTTTCAAAATCAACAATTGCACCTGCTTTTAATTTTAAATAGGTTTCACTTTCAAGTTTTAAAGAAGAAGGAAATGAAAACCTGTAAATTTCCCCAAGATTGCACAGATAGTATTCTGAAAGCCAGTTCCAGAAATCAATCTGTTCCTGAGGCAGAATAGGTTGATCATCCAGCATGCTGATAATTTCCTTGGCAACAAAATTTTCCGGTGCATGATCATGAAGCTCAAATACAATTCCTGTATAGATTTTCTTCCCCCCAAACGGCACCAGGACACGCATTCCGGGCTGGATTTCGGGCATCATTTCTTCAGGAACTTTATAGGTGAAAGATCCTTTTAAATTCAATGGTAAAACTATCTGAGCGTACTGCAAGGGAAATATTTAAAATGTAAAATTAGATTTTTCCTGAGAGAACTGCAAGTTTGCGGAAATTCTTTCATAATCTTTAACACAACCGTAAGCAAAAGCCGTTATAGGTTTTTTGCTGCCTCATTTGTCCATTCCGTAAGAATCTAAACAATCAGATAGTATACAATCTAAAATTGTCTTAATTTATTTCAAAACAATGATATGACACGCTGGATTCCTGCGGAATGACAAAGTGTGCTAATAAAAGAAAAACACAAATTCAGAAAGGATCGAAGAAAAGATTCATGAATGACTAAAAAAGCAGTTCCGTGATCTGATACCAGAATGCAGAAGTAAAAAAGCCTACAATAATACTGAACCCGATGATCAGGTTGGTGAGTTTTGTATTCAGCCTGAACTGTTCTGCAATAATACTTGAGGTGACCAGTGTGGGCATTGCTGCTTCAAATACCGTAATTTTTGCTACATTTCCTTTTATTCCCAATAATAAAGCCATTCCCAAGACAATTGCGGGTGCAAGAATAAGCTTGTAAAGCATAGACATGGACATCTGCGGGACCAGTTTTTTCCATCCGTTAAATTTCAGCTGCAACCCGACTGAAAACAAGGCTAAAGGACTTACCGTTGCTGCCAGCTTATCAAAGAAAGGTTCTGCAACAGTAAAGTCAATAAACTGCGACAAAACCAAAGCAGAAATACAACCTATTAATGGTGGGAATGTGATGAGTCTTTTTAAAATAAATACGGCACTTACCTTTCCGGATTTGCTGCCTCCTTTTACTGCCGCAATAATCCCCAGCGTAGAAAGGGCAAAGAACATGGTCTGGTCACAGATAATTGCAATACTCAGAAGCCCTTCACCATAAAAAGCACTAATCAGCGGAAATCCTATGAATGAAGTATTGCTGTAACCACTTGCCAGTTCCAAAGTGCTTCTGGAGCGCCTTGAATAGCCTCTGCTTCTGCTGTAAAACATCATAAAGAAAAAGCAGAACACAGCAATTAAAAATGTGGCTGCAATCGGAAACAGCATTTCTGTTGTCCATTTTACTTTAGGAAGGTATTTAAAAGAAACCGCCGGAAGAGCAAGATAAAGAATCCAGGTATTGATACCCTTATGAGCATCGGGGTGGATAGATTTTGTTGCTTTGAATATCATTCCTGCAATAATGCATACCGCAATCAGAACAAAATTTACCATAACTGTAATAAAATATGGAACAAATTTACGGCTGATTTTTCAGTTGGAAAGGTAAAATTTATATTTTTTTGAGTTAAATTTCTAATGACCTTTTAAACCTTATAGATTTTAAAACCTTAAGGTTAGAGAACTTTTACTGTATTTTAATCTTTCATCACATCCCACAGGCTCATCACCTCAACTTTTTCTAAAGGTTTTGAAAGGATAATTCTTTTGGAAGTGCCAGGCATCAGATCAAAGAAATTATCGCTGAAATGAGTATCCCCGATCAGGTAAACATCTTTGGCTAAAACATCTGTAGAGATTTCAATTTCAGTGGGTGATATTTTTCTGATCTTAATCTCAGGTTTTAAAAGTTTTAAATCTTTCGGTTTATTAAAAAAGAACAGCTTTTCGAATTTTGTATCTTTTTCAGAGCTGATCTTTAAAACAGCTCCTGACAAATCAAACTGAGCCAGCTCTGATTTGCTGATGCTTCGGATTTTCTTACTAATATCAGCATTGATGACATCCGGCTGATTGGCTTTCCAAAGTGTTTTCCCTCTAAAATTAATGAGTTCAAACGTGATATCTGTTGTTAATTCTTTCAGCAGATCACTGATCAGATACACATCATAACTTTTATCTGTTTCCGCTATTGAAATCAAAACAGGTTCAAAGCTTCTTTTCGCCTGATAATGGAAAGCTTTCCAGTTTCCTAAATAATCAATAGAAGACCATGAAACTACCGGCCAACAGTCGTTGAGCTGCCAATACAATGTTCCCATATTATAGGGTTTTGCACGGCGGTGAGCTTCAATGGCAATCTGCATTCCTCTTGCCTGCAACAGCTGTGAAACATAATTATACTGAACAAAATCTGACGGAACTTTGTAATCACGCTTCAGATATTCATTAATGATATCCCAGCCTCTGGCGTGTTTTTCATGTGCTTTGACCGTTGGATTCTGAAGGTTTAAATCAGGAGTTCCGGAAAACATTGATTTTGTCGTTTCAAGACTGGGTGTACCCTGAAAACCATATTCAGACATGAAGCGACCTACTTTTTCGTTGTAAATCTCAAAGGGTTGCTCACCCCACCATACACCCCAGTAATGGGAATCTCCTTCTGTAAGACTTTCTTTATGCCCCCAGCCTATAGACGGAGAACTCGGCCAGTAGATATTTTTATCTGACTTCAGGTTTTCCGCCAATGCCTTGGGAATGACATCGTGAAACAATTTTTTATAGTCTTTCCAAACCTGGAGAGAATCATTTTTTGAATATTTGAACTGCTTCTGGTATCCCCAGTTGACAATGGCTTCATCAATTTCGTTATTCCCGCACCACAAAGCAATGGACGGATGATTCTGAAGTCTGGTGACCTGATCTTTTACTTCTTCTTTTACGTTGTTTAAAAAGGCTTCATCCGCCGGATAGAAACTTCCTGCAAACATAAAATCCTGCCAGACCAGGATTCCGTTTTCATCACAGGCTTTATAAAATTCATCATCTTCATAAATACCTCCGCCCCAGATACGAATCATATTCATATTGGCGTCTTTGATGTCTTTGATCAGTTTCTGATATTTTTCTCTGGTCATTCTTGGTGAAAAACTATCGCCCGGAATCCAGTTGGTTCCTTTGATATACAATGGTTGTCCATTCACTTTAAAGTAAAATGACTTTCCTTTTTTATCTTTTTCCTGAACCAATTCCACGGTTCTTAAGCCTATCTTGATATTTTTAAGATCAATATTTTTCTGATCTTTGGAAAGCTTCACTTTGAAATCATAGAGATTAGCTTCACCACGTCCATTTGGCTGCCAAAGCTTCATCCCGTCAGTATCATAAGGAACCGATATTGTATTGCGTCCTTTTTTTAAAGTAATTTTTTTATGAATGGAATTAAAGTCCAGCGTGTAATCACCTGCATTCTGCGCGTAAATTTCTACGTCAAAGTGTAAGTTTTGAGAGGCTTCAGCAGTTCTGTTCTGGATATCCTTAACGGAAATAATTTTAGCATTATTCCAGAATTCCAGTTGAACGTCTTTCCAGATTCCTGCAGTAACCAACCTTGGCCCCCAGTCCCATCCGAACTGGTATTGTGCTTTTCTTACAAAACTTCTTGGTGATTCGGGCATGGTAAACGGAACTTGCTTTGCGAGTTCTTTTCCGGTATTTACCGCAGAGATAAACCTGATCTGTAATATATTGTTACCTGTTTTCAGATATTGTTTCACCGGGATATTCCATTTCCTGAACATATTATCTGTCTTCTTCAGCAACTTACCGTTTAGATAAATTTCAGAAAAGGTATCCAGTCCGTTAAAGACCAGATCAATATTATCATTCATTAATTCCCGGGAAGAAACCGTAAATGCCGTTTGATAATCCCAGTTTTCATTTTCTATCCACTGTACTTTCTTTTCATTTTCATCTTTATACGGATCCGGAATCATCCTGTTATTCATCAAATCTAGATGAACTGTTCCCGGAACTTTCGCAGGAAGCCAGCTTTGTTCTTTTGAGTTTTTGAACTGCCAGTTCTCCGAAGACAAGCTTCTTTGTGAAAACTGTGCATGAAGGATATTCTGCATGAAAAAAAAAGCAAAAAAGATAGTTTTATTCATTAATAAAATTGTTTTGAATCGTTATCATACCGGTGATTTTGTCATTCCGAGGAACGAAGGAATCTCTATTTTATCAGTCTAGATTCCCGCTACGCCTGGAATGACAACCAGAGTGCGTATTATTTATTCTTCAATGCAATCACCTCATCCGGGCTGGCAAATGCTCCACCATCAGTAATGGCTGAAGAATGAAAGTAACCGGCATTGGTTACCGCTCTTATTTCTTCAATATTGGATGAACGGAGTCCACCTCCAACGAGTATTTCTATCCTTCCGTTGGATAATTCAACCAGTTTCTTCAGATTCTCTTTTCCTTCAGATACATTGGGTTTCTGGCCGGAAGTAAGGATGGTTTTAAAACCGCATTGAATTACTTTCTCTAATGACTCTTCCAAACCTGCGGCACGATCAAAAGCACGGTGAAAAGTACATGGAAGCGGTGAAGCCAACTCTACCAAAACTTTATTCTGTTCCATATTGACCTCATCATTTTCATTCAGGATACCAAATACAAAACCGTCTGCACGCAAGGATTTCAGGTGTATCAAATCATTTTTCATCTGTTCAAATTCTGAATCAGAATACGTAAAATCTCCACCTCTCGGACGGATCATCACAAAAATCGGGATTGTAATTTTTTCACGAAGCTTTTTCATCGTTCCGAAATCCGGAGTAGTTCCGCCTTCACTGAGTCCATCACATAATTCTATTCTATCTGCCCCATTTTCAAAAGCAATGACTGCTGATTCAGGATTAAAACAAGCTAGTTCTATTTTTGACATTACTGTATAGGTTTAATTTTATTTCGGTTCTCACTGCCATACATCTGCAATCAGAAAGGAACCGTTTTCTTTTACTACTTTTATTACTGACGGGTATTCTGCTTTAAAAGTTTTGTCTGTAAGCACTACATTGAAGAGATATTCATCTTTTGAGGAGAGTTCTAAATCACAGCTTCCAACTTCAATTTTATCCCAGTCCTGTGCTGCAATCAGGAAGCCCGCTCCAACACCTGCTTTACTTATATCAAATTTGGATTTCCATTTATCTTGAAATTCTTTTTCAGTAAGGCCTCCGTCTACATCCAGGTCAACATTCATGGCATCTGTTTTATACTCAAAATACTCTTTGGTTGTGATTTTCTGCATATTCTTTTCTTCACTTCCGATATCAGACTTAAAGTAGTCTACAATACTTTTTTCCAGCCATTTCTTAGCATCTTCCGCCTCATTGGTTTCATTATTCAGAACCACTTTCTCTTCTGTCTGCTGCGGTTTGACCTCTGTTTTAATCTCCTTCTTTTCTTCCTTACAAGCAATAATGAGAAGTAAGGAAGCGATAATCGTTCTTTTCATATGTATGTTTTGGCTAAAGCCAATAGATGTTTTATTGATTTGTTTACATGGGCTCAAGCCCATTTCTATGAATTTTTAATTATTTTAAAGCAAATTCAGGTTTTTCAAGGCGGTTTCCTTTCTGGTCATATACCGCAAAGTTGAATCCGTCCTGGATACAATACGAACCATATTCCCCTTGTTTATTGATCGCGATAAAACCTACCTGAATGTCTTTCAGATTTTTGTTTCTTCGCTGATTGATCTTTACAATTCTGTCTACAGCTTCCTTACAAGCTTCCTGTGGATTTCTGCCTTGTCTCATCAGTTCAACCACAAGATGGGTTCCTACGGTTCTTATCACTTCTTCCCCATGGCCGGTTGCTGTAGCTGCTCCCACTTCATTATCTACAAACAGACCAGCTCCGATAATCGGGGAATCTCCTACTCTGCCATGCATTTTAAAAGCCATTCCGCTGGTTGTGCAGGCTCCTGAAAGGTTTCCCTGGGCATCCAAGGCGATCATTCCGATAGTATCGTGATTTTCAATATTGGCGATAGGTTTGTACTGGCTGGTTTTTAGCCATTCTTTCCATTCTTTTTCTGATTCGGGAGTGAGAAGATTTTCTTTTTTAAAACCCTGCGAAAGGGCAAACTGCAAAGCTCCGTCACCTACCAGCATCACATGGGGTGTTTTTTCCATTACTGCTCTGGCTACTGAAATAGGATTCTTGACATGCTCAAGACATGCAACAGAGCCAATATTATAGTTTTCGTCCATGATACAGGCATCCAGTGTTACTCTTCCATCTCTGTCCGGCCGGCCGCCATATCCTACACTTCTTTCTTTAGGGTCCAATTCTACAATACGAACTCCTTTTTCAACCGCATCCAGCGCTTTCCCACCTTTTCCAAGGATGTTCCAAGCTTCTTCATTGGCTTTCAGCCCGAAATTCCAGGTAGAAAGAACAATTGGTTTGTTAACAGCCGTTACAGCTTGTTCAGGTAATTCAGCAGCCATCAGATCCAGTGGATTTACGGCAAATGCAGCTGTTGCAATCCCCAGTTTTTTAATAAAACTTCTTCGGTTATTGTTCATGGTATCTCAAATTGTATAATACCCACAAATCTAAAAAAAAGTTCTATGAAATCCTCATGACATCCATATGAATATCCTTGTATTATTTTATTTATCTTTACTGCTGTAATGGACTCATTTAAAATTTTCAGGAATATTTCTTTCTTTCAGGAACTCTCTGATGAGGAAATTGCCATTCTGGTCAGTATTAGCACTCCGAAACTTCTTAAAAGAAGGGAAAAACTGGTAGAACCCGGAAAACATTTCAATCATTTATTTATTCTTTCCAACGGATTAGTAAGATTTTTCTTTGATGATGAAAACGGGGTTGAAAGTACTCTTTTTTTACCTTCGGAAAAGGAAGCTGTTATTATGGAAAGCCCGGAGTCTTACGCTAATGATAACGAAAGGAAATATACTATAGAAGCTGTATTGGAAAGTCAGATTTTCCTGTTCAATAAGAATGAATTTGAGGAACTTGCATTTCAGCACAGAGGAATTTACAATGTATACTTAAAGTCTTTAAAACAGATTATCAGCATATTAAAAATACGTACGGAACAATTTTGCTCCACCTCTCCTCATTCCAGGTATGAAGAGTTTCTGGAGACACGTCCCTTTACCTCACAAAATGCCAACAGAAAGTATATTGCTAATTTCCTGGGCATCACTCCGAACTCACTTTCGAGGATGACAGCACGCATCCATAAAAAAAGGAACGAAAGAAAAAAATAACTTAGGAATACTTTTTCTCACTTTATTCACTTTATTTTTGCTTACTGAAAATACTGTTACACAAACAATTAAAAGCAAAATGAGAAAAATACAATCTGAAAAACATCTTATTATTGAAATTACCTTTAATCTTTCTTAAGATTCACAGTAATCAGGCATATAAATACTGACGGCCGGATTACGACCTTGTTTACATTTCATTATTACCTTATACAATTATTTTATGCAAAGAACAATCTTACTTCTTTGCCTGTTACTTTCATGCAATTTTGTTCAGGCATCAACAGGCAATATGGAAGACAATATAGCTAATGCTGCATCATGGTTAATCTTATTGGTTCTACCCATTGCAGGAATCTATCTTTTCTGGAAAGTTCATATTTATCCGGAAAAAGTAGCAGAAAAAAAGAAGCATCCTCAGCTGAACGCCATAAAAAGTATGTGCCTCCTTTCCCTTGTTTTTGGAGGCCTTTTATGGCCGGTTGCTTTAATCTGGGCCAACTATGATTATGGAAATCAGAACACTTCAGAAAAAGACACAGAAATCACGGAAGAAGAATTTAAAACCCTCGAAAATTAAGAAATATGCTGGAATTACTAGTCGCAATATATGCCGGAATATGCTGGCTGCTTATCAAAAAATTAAAACTGATCCCCTGGACATTTACCACACAGGTCATCGTGTACTCTTTACCCATTTTTGGATCTGTTGCTTTAATATTGAGTTTAAATTATTACTGTCCCATCACTTCTGACGTAAAGGTAGGAAACCGAAGTGTGGATATTACTACGCAGGTTTTAGGAAAGGTGAAAAAAGTATATGTAACGACCAATCAGGAAGTAAAGAAAGGAGATACTTTATTTGTACTGGACAGAGAACCTTATGTACAGGAAATTAAATCTCTGGAAGCCAAACTAAGTAATATGAAAGCCACTGTAAGCTCTTATAATACGGATATTGCAGCTTCAAGAAAAAACATTGCGGGATTACAGTCTCAGCTGGATCTTGCCAATAAAAGGGCGGCTCAGTACAAAGAACTGGTGGAAGCCGGAGCTGCCAATAAGTTTGATCTTGAGCAGGCACTCACCAATGTACAGGATCTGCAGGCCAGAATAAGTGCTGCACAGGCCCAGCAGCAGTCTTTGGAAACTAAATCGAATGCTTCTTATGGTGGAGAAAATTCATCAGTTTCTGAGATTCAGGCAAAGCTGGATCAGGCCAAGTGGAATCTTTCCCAAACGGTTGTTCTGGCACCCACCGATGGCGTAATTCCTAATGTTCAGCTGAATGAAGGAGCAATCATGGCACCTTTCAAATCTGCTTTTGTCCTGATCCAGAAACAGCAGTCTGTGATTGGCTTTTTTGCACAGAACGAACTGGAAACGGTAAAAAATGGTAATGAAGTGGAGCTGGCTCTTAAAACAGAACCGGGAAAAGTAGTGAAAGCCCGACTTGAATATGTAATTGATGCTACCAGCCAGGGAATTATGAATAACGCCGGAGGAATGCTCGGAGGAAACGGTTCTACAGCAGGACTTCCTGATACTGCAAGACAGTTGCCGGAAACCGACGGAAAACTTATTGCCAAGTTTGTACTGGAAGACAATCAGAAGCAGCTTACCGTGGGAGCAAGAGGTACAGCCGTAATTTATTCTGATCATATAAAACCGCTTCATCTTATCCGAAAAGTAATGGTGCGTGTAAGCAGTAAAATCAATTATCTGATCCCTAAACTTCATTAACATGTACAAGAAATTAATTTTACTGGGGATTCTTTCCGGAAGTTTAAGCTCATGTATTGGTTATAAAGAACCAACAAAAGAAAGCATAACCCAGCTTAAAGAAACAAGTGAAATTGCTTCTCATGTGGAAATTCCGGATGAGTGGATCTTTGACAGACAAGCTAACTCCAGATCTGTTTCCTATGACTGGATCAATGATCTTAAAACCCCTCAGCTGGAAAATCTTATTAATGAAGGAATGCTTTATAATGCTGATCTTATTATTGCGAAGGAAAAACTGAATCAGATTGAGCTGGCCATGGAAATTGCAGGAAGTGATCTTTATCCCAGTGTAAGTGCAGTAGCCAATACTTCCAATAATCTGGTAAGTGATACCCAGATCCGTCGTCTTGCATTGAAAGCCAATTGGGAAATTGACCTTTGGGGTAAAAATAAATCTTCACAGATGGCAGCAACCAGCAGTTATTTTTCTGCAAAATATCAGAATACCCTGCTTCATCAGTCTATTGCAGGGATGATTGCTAAAGCTTATTTCCTGAATATTGCAGGAAATATTCAGGAAGACAAGATTGAGAATTATATTCAGAAGTCTAAAGATCTGGAAAAGCTGTATGTTATTCAAAAGAAGATCGGAACAGCAAATGCTTTGGATATTTCCAACATCTCTGCAGAAATTATTTCTCTGCAGGGCTATCTTGAAAAAGTGAAAAATGCAAATCTACAATCAAGAAGATCATTGGAGTTGCTCACAGGAAAATATCCGGAAGGAAAACTGGCAACACAGAATTACTTCAATGCTGTAAATTCCTCTGTTCCTGAATCCTTTCCTCTTCAGCTTCTGGAGAACAGATCAGACATACAGGCGAATCATTTTCAGATTGAAAAAGCTTTTTACGAAGTACAACAGGCTAAAGCAGCAAGACTTCCATCGTTAAGTATAAGCGCTTCCTTCGGAACTGCCGGAAGTAATGTGGAATCCATCAATTCTCTGTTTTCAAATCCTTTATTAAAAGTGGGTGGCGGATTAGTTTCTCCGTTATTCAACAATGGAAAGTTGAAAAAGAATGTGGAGATAAAAACCTCCCGGCAAAAACAGGTTGTTGAAGAGTATTCAAAAGCCGTCCTGAACGCTCTGAACGAAGTAGAATCCTCTTTAACCAATCTCCGTTCTATAGAAAAGCAGATCACTTACACTACCAGCGCTGTCAATGAACTGAAAAACAATATCAGCCTGACTGAGAAACAAATAAAAGTAGGAACAAACAACAGTTTTGTACTGATCCGTAAACAGAGGGACCTCCTGAAAAATGAAATGAACCTTATCAATCTGGAACTTCAGTACAGAATAGAGCGCATTAATCTTTATATGGCTTTAGGGGCTGAGAACTTCATTTATTCATAATTTTATACTTAAAAAGACTGCGGGTTATTGTCAGCAGTCTTTTTTTATGATTGAGGTTGTTTAAACTTTTATATTAATGCGGTAATTTATCCCTGAAATATCCATACACCCATGTTCCGGCAATGGCACTCAGCAAAGTAACGGATACTGCTAAAGCTCCCGTTCCGATCTGCGCGAACAGAGGCCCGGGGCAGGCTCCGGTAATAGCCCAGCCGAAACCAAAGATCAGCCCGCCGTAGATCTGGCCTTTATTAAACTTTTTAGGGGCAATTCTGATGGGCTCGCCATATATTGTTTTTATATTGAACTTTTTAATCAACGCTACTGAAACGATTCCTACCAATACGGCACTTCCGATGATTCCATACATATGGAAAGACTGCAGACGGAACATTTCCTGTATCCTGAACCAGCTAATCACTTCCGCTTTCACAAAAATAATTCCAAAAATAATCCCTGCCGCAAGATACTTCAGGTTGTGATACCATGGATGGATAAGAATGCTTTCGTTTACACAAACAGTATCCTGGTGACGCATGTTCTGTTCTTTTTCTTTTATCATGATATAAATTTCTCTTTTAAAATTAGACTTACAAAGAAAGAATGACAGGCAGAATAAGATTAGCCATCAAAAATCCTCCGATCATAAAACATATTGTCGCTACCAAAGAAGGCCACTGCAGGTTGGAAAGCCCCATAATAGCATGTCCGCTGGTGCATCCTCCTGCATATCTTGTTCCGAAACCTACCAAAAACCCACCAACAATCATGATGATAAAGCCTCTGAGTGTCAGCAGATTTTCAAAATTCATAAGCTGTTCAGGAACCATATTGCTGTAATCTGTAATTCCGTAGCCGGCCAATTCTGCTTTCAGTTCGGGATTTACCGTTATTTCATTGGGATTAATCAAAAAATGGGCAGCAATCATCCCTCCGAAGAAGATTCCCAGTACAAAAAACAGATTCCAGGCTTCTTTTTTCCAGTTATATTTGAAAAAATTTACATTGGCCGGAATGCAGGCTGCACAGATATGCCTTAACGAAGAGCTAATTCCAAAGGATTTATTGCCCATAATCAACAAAGCGGGTACAGTAAGGCCAATTAACGGACCGGCAATATACCACGGCCACGGTTCTTTTATCATTTCCAACATTTCTTATTTTTTAATCTAATGTATTTAAAATTTTAGTCTGACACACAAAATCACTTTTAGGAATACCTGTGGATGCAATCGCTTTAAAACCTCCTTCAACTTCAGTAAAGTTTCTGAATCCCCTTGCCTGAAGAATGCTTGCTGCCATTGTACTTCTGTAGCCGCTTCCGCAATGCATGTAGAAATGTTCTGACGGCTCTATCTCACGAATCCACTTATTGATATATGCCAGAGGCTTGCTGTAAGCTTCATGAATATGTTCTGCATTGTATTCACTTTCTTTTCTTATATCGATGATTTTTGCTTCTTTTCCTTTGATTTCGGTTTCAAATTGCTCTGCAGAAATACGGTTGACAAAGTCAGTTTCCTTTCCGCTTTTTTTCCATGCTTCAAAGCTTCCTTCCAAAAAACCAAGGATATTGTCGAACCCTACTCTGCTCAACCGCGTTACCGCTTCTTCTTCAGTTCCTTTTTCAGTGACCAGCAGAATAGGCTGGTTTACATCTGCAATTAATGCACCTACCCAGGGAGCAAAATCACCATCCAGTCCTATATTGACAGACTGTGGGATAAAGCCTCTGGCAAAATCATGGTTAGTTCTTACGTCTAAAATCAAAGCTCCTGAAGCTTCAGCAATTTCCTCAAACTGTTCCGGAACCAGAGCATGCAAACCTTGCGAAAGAACTTTATCAAAACTGCTGTATCCTTTTTTGTTCATCATGACATTCATCCCGAAATAAGCCGGCGGTGGTAAAAGTCCGTCCGTAACTTCTTTAATAAAGCTCTCCCGGTCTTTCTGATTTAAAGCATAATTGGTTCTTTTTTGGTTTCCCAATGTATCTACTGTTTCTTTCTGCATGTTTTTACCACAGGCAGAACCTGCGCCATGAGCCGGATAGACGGTAATCTCATCATGTAAAGGTAAAATCTTGTTATAGAGACTATCGTATAAAAGGTCAGCCAGCTCTTCCTGTGTCAGATTTGCACCTTTCTGTGCCAGATCCGGACGTCCAACATCCCCGAGGAACAAGGTATCACCACTGAAAAGTGCTTTCTCAGCTCCATTTTCATCAATCAGCAGATAGCATGTACTTTCAAGGGTGTGTCCCGGCGTGTGAAGAACCTTAATTTTGATGTCCCCGATTTCAAATATTTGTTCATCCTCTGCAATAATGGCCTCAAAATCAGGATTGGCAGTCGGTCCATAGACAATTGGGGCACCTGTTTTATGGCTTAAATCAAGATGTCCGCTGACGAAATCTGCATGAAAATGGGTTTCAAAAATATATTTCAATTCTACTTCATCTTCTTTCAGTCTGTTGATATAAGGCTGAGTTTCTCTTAAAGGGTCAATAATAGCAGCTTCTCCGGCTGAGGTGATGTAATAAGCTCCCTGTGCCAGGCAACCTGTATAAATCTGTTCTATTTTCATTGTATTTATTTTTTGATTTTGTTATCTGGTACAAATCTCCTGCTTTCTTTTCTCCTCCACAGCTACTTTTGTTACATAAGAGGATTAAAGGAAAATTTCTTTAGTAATAATATAAATACCCATAATTAGGATAAACCAGCCGAATGCCGGTTTCAGTTTTTTACCGTCAATTTTTTTTGATAGTTGAGAACCTATGACTATTCCTGCTATGGCAATGACTGTAATCGAAATCAATAGTTTCCAATCTATTTTCATATGATTGACAGAAGAAAAGAATCCAATCAAAGAATTCAGGGAGATAATGACCAGAGAAGTTCCTATCGCAATTTTCATAGGGATTTTCAGCAGATTGACCAGTGCAGGAATGATCATAAATCCTCCTCCAGCTCCCACCAACCCGGTTAAAACACCTACTATTGAGCCCTGTCCTGCTGCCTGGAAGACATTATTCTTATCGGTTTTATGTTCTGAAGTATTTTTTCTTATCATTTTATAAGAAGCCAGAATCATTAACCCGGCAAAAATCAGCAGTAAAAAAATGTTTCTGGTCATGGTAAAGTTCTGTATTCTGAATATTTCATCAGGAATCAAGGGAAGAAGGTACGTTCTGGTCAGAAAAATAGAAATTATGGAAGGAACTCCAAAGACCATTGCAATTTTAAAATTGATCAATCCTTTTTTAAAATATGACACTGAACCTACAAGGCTGCTTATCCCTACTATAAAGAGAGAATATTCTGTTGCCATAAAGGCATCGATACCAAAAAGATAAACGAGAACAGGAACGGTGAGAATACTTCCTCCACCTCCTATTAAACCGAGAGAAATGCCGATAAAAACGGCTGCTGTATATCCTATAATTTCCATTTCACTATTCAAATAATTCTGATGCAAAAATGGAAAATCAGGATGAGGGCTACAGCTACTTTTGTTACATAAGGAGACTGCTTCACCTTTGGTCCGCAATGACCCTGTCAAAAATTCTATGAATTTTTGCCACCCCTCCGGAGGAGGGGGGATGGTCTACGTATCAGTAAATTGAAATGGGATTTATTAATTAAGGGATTTCAGAAGGGTAATTTTATTTCTTCCGAGTTTTAGTTTCCCATCTTCTTCCAGCTGTTTGAGGAGTCTGGATACGACTACTCTTGCGGTTCCAAGCTCATTGGCCAGCTGCTCATGGGTGGTATGAATGGTTTCTGAACGGGTAAGCTCTGATTTTTTCTGCAAAAGATTCAGCAGCCTTTCGTCTACTTTTTTAAAGGCAATAGCATTGATAATATCCAAAAGCTCTTCAAATCGTTTATGATACAGCCTGAAGATATAATCCAACCATTCGGGATGTTCTTTGATGAATAAAGACACCTTATCCAGTGGTAAGAAAAGAATTTCAGCATCTTCTTCGATCTCAGCTCTTACAATACTTTTTTCATTGTGCATTCCACCCAGAAAAGACATAATACAGCTCTCTCCAGCTTTGATGTAGTACAGTAAAATTTCACGTCCGTCTTCTTCTGTTCTGATGACTTTCAGCATTCCTTTCATCACAATAGGAATGGAACGGATGGAGGCATTTTCATCTAAAATAATATCTCCTTCATGATAATTTTTCGTTATACCGTACTGATAGAGCTTTTCTACCAGTTCCGGAGATGATGAAAATTCGGAAGAAAGTATGGTGTCGTCCTGCATTTTTTATTCTAATTTACACCAATTTCATCAACAAACAACCATGCTTTGGAATCTGCTCCGGGATTTCCTGCCGGGATAATTCCTGCATTTTCAATATTTATCTTAAGATATTTTGCATTCTGTGCTCCTACATTTACTTTGATTTTGCCATGAGCAGCCTGAATTTCCGATGCTCCGATTTCTTTGATCAGCTTAAAATTCCTGTTATCATCAGAAACAAAAATCTTTGCAGACTTTGCAAGGTGAATCCAGCTTCCTTTATTTTCAAGAGTATTGAAATAAACTTCTGAAAAAGCTGTTTTCTGGCCAAAATCTATGGTTGCCACCACGTCTTTTCCCTGAAAACCAAGCCAGGTTTTACCCAATTGCTTTATATTTCCGATAATACCGTCCACTAAAGTAAAAGCACCACCGAAAGAATAGTTTTCACTCGGCTGTTGTTCTAAGGTTATATTCTTTCCCGTAGTTTTTGAAACAGTAAACTCCTGTGTAGAAACAGCGCTCTTCAACTGACCGTCTTCAAAATAAGCTGATTTTATTGTTAAAGAATTAGGGATCTGAACTGCCTTCTGATACGTTTTAGAGTTAAGCGTAGGAACAGTTCCATCCAAAGTATATCTGATACCGTTTGCATTTTGTGAGGTTGACAGTTCGTAGGCAATTCCGTTATTGGAAGGAATTACTTTTCCGGTGATGTTATAAATGCTTCTTGCATAGTTCACTTTCATTTCATCAAGAATTTTGAACTGATTAATCACTCTGTTTTCAAATTCTTTATAGTTTTCAGGATCCGATGTTCCCCATCCTACTTCAGAAAGCGCCATTAATCTTGGAAAGATCATGTACTGCACCTGTTTAAAATCCAAAATATATTCTGTCCAAAGATTAGCCTGGACTCCCATGATGTATTTGGCCTGCTCTGCGTTTAGCTCGGAAGGAACGGGATTGTAAGAGTATACTTTGTCTAAAGGAGTAAAACCGCCAAAAGCATTAGGCTCAGATTGAGGATCACCCTGATAATGATCAAAATAACAGTATGCTCCCGGAGTCATTACAGCAAAGTGTTTTGATTTTGCCGCTTCAATACCTCCGTTTACACCAGTCCAGCTCATTACGGCTGCATTCGGTGCTAATCCTCCTTCTAAGATTTCGTCCCAACCGATGATTTTCCGGCCTTTGCTGTTCACATATTTTTCAATACGATGAATAAAGTAGCTCTGTAAGCCATGTTCATCTTTTAAATTATTTTTTTTGATCAGTTCCTGGCAGTGTGCACATTCTTTCCATCGTGTTTTCGGACATTCATCACCACCGATGTGAATATATTGAGATGGGAAAAGCTTTATCACTTCATCAAGAACGTTTTCCAGAAAAGTAAATGTTTGATCTTTCGGGCAGAATACATCATCAAAAACGCCCCATTTAGTAGCCACTTCAAAAGGTCCTTTTGTACATGCCAGTTCAGGATATGCGGACAGCGCCGCCAAAGCATGTCCCGGCATTTCTATTTCCGGAACAACAGTAATATGCCTGTCCTGAGCATATTTTACCACTTCTCTTATCTGTTCCTGAGTATAATAATAAGGTCCGTAAGGCGTACCGTCAAATGTATTGTCGACGTAAGCCCCGATCATAGACTCCTTACGTTTTGAGCCAACCTGAGTAAGCTTCGGATATTTTTTGATTTCAATTCTCCATCCCTGATCATCCGTTAAATGCCAGTGGAAAGTATTCAGCTTGTACATCGCGAGATAGTCGATATACTGCTTCACCTCATCTACTGTAAAAAAGTGACGGCAGACATCCAGATGCATTCCTCTCCAGGCAAACTTTGGCTGGTCTTCAATTTTTAAAGCAGGAATTTTCTTAGTTTCCTTATATTGTTCAAAAATCTGAATCAGAGTCTGCAGCGCAAGGAAATACCCTTGTCTGGTATAAGATTTTATATGAATCTGTTTCGGAGAAATTTCTATGGAATAATATTCTTTTTTCTGCTCAGCAATGGCTGAAGGTGACGGCATTACAGTATTGATCAGATGAATTCCATTCCCTTTCTGGATATTCTGAAATTTGAACTGAGGACTTAAACGTTTCTTAAAATATTCCGTCTCTTCTTTTGGCAGATTATTGCTTAATACAAGCGTTTCCGGAATTACAAATTCTCCCTGAAGAAGCTCAAGCTTTTGAGGATAAGGAATTAAATTCAATTTATTTTGGGCAAAAATCACGTTTGAAAGCAATATAAAAAATACTAAAAAAGTCCGTATCATTGAAAGTGGTTAAGGTTTGAGCTAAGATAATTATTTTTCAAAACTCCGGGAGTCTTTTTAAAAACAAAATTCAGATATCTTAATTGTTCGGTTTTTTATGAAGCGTACAATTTTAAATTGCTAACTGACTTCTATAGAAATTGTTCTATTATATTCTGTGCATTATGGTTTGCTTTTTGATCAACTTTGACAACTTAAAAAAATTAAAAGGCTTAAATTTGTAAAAAAATATGATGAAAAAAAGCATTTTTGTGGCAGCCGGATTATTATTCTCAATGTCAGCACAGGCGCAAATTTTAGATATTATAAAATCTACCGTTAAAGACAAAACCGGTGTGGACCTTAATGTTCCGGTAAAAAATAATGGTACGGCAACTCCAACCAAGACTACCACTACCACTTCTGGTAATTCTTCTGCCAATATTGGAAACCTCACTTCTACTCAGATTTCTTCAGGATTAAAAGAAGCTTTAAGTATGGGAGTAACCGATGGGGTTAAAAAACTGGCAGTAACCGATGGTTTTTTCAAGAATGAAGCGGTAAAAATTTTAATGCCTGAAAAGTTAAGAAAGATTGATACAACCTTACGTTCCATCGGTATGGGCAGTCTTGCAGATGAAGGCGTTAAGCTATTGAACAGAGCTGCTGAAGATGCTGTAACAGAAGCCGCTCCTATTTTCACCAATGCTATTACTTCCATGACGATTACAGACGCAAAAAATATTCTGTTAGGCAGTAATAATGCAGCAACAAATTATCTTCAGGAAAAAACACAAACCCAGCTTTTCAATGCTTTTCAGCCTAAAGTAAAAGCTTCGTTAGGAAAAGTAGGGGCTGATACACTTTGGAAAAACCTGATTTCAAAATACAATACATTTACAGGGCAGTCTGTAACAACAGATCTTAATGAATATGTTACTACAGAAACCATTAACGGAGTATTCAAAATGGTGGCAGATAAGGAAAGCGGGATCAGAAATACACCTGCTATGAGAACGACAAGTATTCTGCAGAAGGTTTTTGGGGCACAGGATGGGAGATAAATGAGGAGTTAGATAATATAGGATAAACTAACCGCTACGATTTTAAATATAAAAAGCTGTTTCATGATGAAATAGCTTTTTTTACTTTCTTTTGTCTTAAAACAAAAGAAACAAAAATTCAAGACCTGGATCTCTCCGCTAAAAAATAAATCCTGTTCTCTAAAAATTCTAAACTTGCGCGAAATCATCATTTCTTAATTGGTTCTGATTTGCTCTCGCGCTTCGGACACAAGAATTTTCTTAACGTTCACAACATTTATTTTTTTAACGCTCCGATCTCCTATGTTGTTTATTTCTTAAGATTTATAAAAAAGTTTCGGCCTCACTTTGTGAGGCCGAAACTTTTTTATTTTTAAACAGATTAAAACTGCATTTCAGGAATTTCTCCTTCAATGATCAGATCTGCTTCTGTCGCTTTGATAATATCTTCTACTGAGACACCCGGTGCTCTTTCCACCAGCTTGAATCCTGCCGGAGTTACATCCAGAACAGCTAACTCAGTAACCACTTTCTTCACACAGTTTACTCCTGTTAAAGGAAGCGTACATTTTTTAAGGATTTTACTTTCTCCTGCTTTATTTACGTGCATCATTGCAACAATAATATTTTCAGCAGAAGCTACAAGATCCATGGCTCCTCCCATTCCTTTAACCATTTTTCCCGGAATTTTCCAGTTGGCAATATCTCCGTTCTCTGAAACCTCCATAGCTCCAAGGATGGTAAGGTCTACTTTCTGACCACGGATCATCCCGAAACTGAATGCGGAATCAAAAAAAGAACCTCCTTCCAATATAGTGATAGTCTGCTTTCCGGCATTAATGATATCAGCATCTTCTTCTCCTTCGAAAGGGAAAGGTCCCATCCCCAACACTCCGTTCTCACTCTGGAATTCTACGGAAATACCTTCCGGAACATAGTTGGCAACCAAAGTAGGAATCCCAATTCCCAGGTTTACATAATAACGATCTTTCAGTTCTTTTGAAATTCTTTTGGCAATTTGTTCTTTTGTAAGCATAATAAAAACTTAGACTGCAATTTAATTATTTTCACTTGAATACAAAAGGCCTTTGTTGTATTCAACAATTAACACTGTTAGTTAAAATAATATCTGTAATTTTGCTTCATTATTTTAACAGAATGAAAATACTTTTTAGATATCTTAAACCTTATCAGTGGCTGATTATCATTTCTTTGTTTCTGGCTACTGTCAATCAGGTTTTTTCGTTATTTGCCCCGGCTATTACAGGAAATATCCTGGATCAGCTGGTTACTCATCCTAACTTTTTTGATAAAGAAAAACTGCTTCCCAGAAACCTGAACGAATATTTATATGGAAGCTCCGCTTATCATGGTGCTTTTTATTTCCTGGGGCTTCTGATTGGAACAGCAATGGTGAGCAGAATTGCCAAAGCTTTTCAGGATTATGTGGTAAGCGTTATTACACAAAAATTCGGAGCAAAAATATTTACAGATGGTTTAAAGCACTCTATGGCGTTGCCTTATCAGGAATTTGAAGATCAGAGAAGTGGGGAAACCCTTTCTATTTTAACGAAAGTAAGGGAAGACACGGTAAAATTCATTACAAATTTCATCAATATTTTCTTTGGGATTCTGGTGAGTATTATTTTCGTGTCCGTATACGCAATCCGCTTACACTGGTCTATTATGCCGGTTTATATCTGTGGAATTTTCTTTATTGCCATTGTTACGAATTTACTGAGCAAAAGAATAAAAGTCATCCAGAAAAATATTGTGACTGAAACCACAGCTTTGGCCGGAAGTACTACAGAGAGTTTAAGAAACATCGAGATTGTTAAAAGTTTAGGATTAACCAATCAGGAAGTAATCCGTTTAAATAACAATACCTATAAAATCCTTGGCCTTGAACTGAGAAAGGTGAAAAGCATCCGTTCTTTGAGTTTTATCCAGGGAACAATGGTGAATTTTCTTCAGCAGATGATTACCCTGACATTATTGTATTTGATTTTTAAAAATATTGTGACTCCGGGTCAATATCTGTCTCTGATGTTTTATGGCTTCTTTATTTTCGGGCCTATGCAGGAGATTGGAAATATCATCATTTCTTACCGTGAGGCAGAGGCTTCTCTTCAGAATTTTGACCGTTTAATGAAAAAGGATGTGGAAGAAAAACCGCTTCACCCGAAACAGATCGGTGCTATTGAAGAACTGGAATTCAAGCATGTTTCTTTCAAACATCAATCTGCTCAGTACAAAGCTTTGAATAATATTTCCTTTGATGTCAAAAACGGAGAAACCATTGCTTTTGTAGGACCAAGCGGTTCCGGAAAAAGTACCCTCGTCAAATTACTGGTTGGACTGTACAGACCGCAGGAAGGAAATATTTTTTATAATGGTATTAATGGAAAAGAATTTGATTTTGATGAGCTGAGAAATCAGATTGGTTTTGTTACACAGGATACTCAGTTGTTTGCAGGAACCATTAAAGAAAACCTTCTCTTTGTTAACCCTTCGGCGACTGATGAGGAGCTGGCAATTGCTTTACAGAAATCAAGCTGTACGGCATTGCTGGAAAGAGCAGAGAAAGGTATTGAAACCATTATCGGCGAAGGTGGTCTGAAGCTGAGTGGCGGTGAAAAGCAGAGAATTGCTATCGCAAGGGCTCTTCTGAGAAAACCTCATCTGTTGATCTTTGATGAAGCTACTTCTGCGCTTGACAGTATCACTGAAGAAGAAATCACCACTACGATAAAAGACATTTCAAAAGAAAAAGAACAGATTACTGTCCTTATTGCCCACCGTTTAAGTACGATTATGCATGCAGACAAAATCTATGTTCTTGAACGCGGACAAATTGTAGAAACGGGTTCCCATGCCAATCTTATTGACGAAAAAGGACTGTACTACGCCATGTGGAGACAACAGATCGGAGAAAGAAAAACACTTACTCCGCAAGCATAAAAAAAGCGCTGAAACTGTTTTCAGCGCTTTTTATTTTATTATTTATTCTTTAGGTCTTACTGTTCTCTGCTCAATTCTTTTTTCAAATTTTTCTCCCTGGAAAATTCGCTGAACCATAATTCCCGGAATGTGAATTTCATTGGGATCTAATTGTCCCGGTTCTACCAGCTCTTCTACTTCAGCAATAGTAATCTTTGCAGCACCTGCCATCGGATGGTTGAAGTTTCTCGCAGAACCTTTGAAAATAAGGTTTCCGGCATGATCTCCTTTCCATGCTTTTACGATAGAGAAATCTGCATCATAAGCGTGCTCAAGGATATGAGGTTTTCCTTTGAATTCTTTTACTTCTTTTCCTTCAGCTACTTCAGTTCCGTAACCTGCAGGAGTGTAAAAAGCCGGAATTCCCGCCTGAGCAGCTCTGCATTTTTCAGCTAAAGTTCCCTGAGGAGTAAGTTCTACATCCAGCTCCCCGGAAAGCATCTGTCTTTCAAATTCAGCATTTTCTCCTACATACGAAGAGATCATTTTCTTAATCTGTCTTTTGTGAAGCAGTAATCCTAATCCGAAATCGTCTACTCCCGCATTGTTTGAAATGCAAGTAAGATCTTTCACATCGCTTTCTACCAAAGCATTGATTGAGTTTTCAGGAATTCCGCAAAGTCCAAACCCGCCAAGCATCAGTGTCATTCCATCTTTAATTCCTTCGATGGCCTCCTTTGCATTTTTTACTCTTTTATCTATCATGAAATATTAGATTTTTCTGTTGGCTAAATTTAATAAATTTTCCTGTATATCTGATAAATGGAAAAGCCTTTGGAATTCCATATTGTTTTCCCACCATATAAAATAATAGAAATCAAATATTTACCCATAAAAATGAACAGATCTGTTCGTTTTTTGTGGGATTTTTCATCAAGATGGTTTATCTTTGGGGCTTTAAATTCAGAAATACAGCTTATATGTTGTTTTCAGATATCATTTTAAACACAATTTTAATGTAGAAATTATTTTATGAAAGGCAGCTATTGTCGCTTTACTTCTATGGTCTATACACAGATCTTTTATATCAATCGTCACATTAATCATATACAATATTAAGATTACATAAAAACATGAAAAAATTACTTACCTCAGCATTACTTGCACTGGTACTTAGCGTCAATGTGTACGCACAGGAGAGAACTTATTTCGATCAAGACTGGGAAAAAACCACTCAGGATAAAATGGAATATTACCGTGAAACAAGTTCAAAAGGAAAACTAACCTTTATCAAAGATTTCTATAAGGATGGAAAACTTCAGATGGAAGGTCTTGCTTCGGATCCTACCCCAAACAGTGAAGTCTTTGAGGGAAAAGTTACCTGGTATACCCCTGAAGGAAAAGTATCAAATTTTGCCACCTATTCCAAAGGTCAGCAGATAGGTCCTGCCCAGACATATGATGTTAAAGGCCGACTGACAGAAGATGTGGTATATAAAGCTGACGGGACTTTTTCAGGAAAAATGTTCAGCTATAAAGATGCTGAAGAAGGGGTTGATTTTAATATCCTGGTTGATTATGAAAACTCCATACCTGTCAAAACAACGATTTATGATGATGACATTAAAGGCATCAGAAGTGAAACCATTACCGGTAAGGATTACAATACTGAAACGAAGTATTACGGAGAAAAGGGGAAATATCTGGGAAGCGGCACCAGCGGTCCGGGCGAAAATATGGTAGTTGATTATTATTCCAACCCGATGAGGATTTCCAGGATAGAGAAATACAGAAATGATGGCAGTGTAAAGGAAAGCGTATCCTATAGCAAAAGCGGAAAAGTTTTACAGGAGCAGAAAATGAATAAGAAAGATGGCTACAAAACCACTTATGATGAGTCAGGCAAAAAAATAGGACATCTTATTTATCAGTATGATAAGGAAAGTGATATTTACAACGCAATGGATGGTGAAGATTACCAGATTTCTTATTCACAGATTTCATCGATCGATATGTATGAAAAAGGCTCGATTGTAAACAGTAAGATCTTTGATGAAAACGGGAAATTATCCTATGAAAAGTTCTTAAAAGATGACATCACCCAGGAAATTAAATATTATGCTCCTGATGGAACATTGAAATCAACATTAACGTATAAAGATGGTATTCCTTATAGTGGTTCATCTTATGAAGGCTTTAATGAAACAGTTTATAAGAACGGTATTATTTCGAATATCAAAAACTTTTTTGAAGATCATACGCTGAATTATGAGAAAAAGCTGAATGCTAAGCAAACAAACTATGAAACAACTGTTTATGACAGAAATGGCACTGTTCTGTATACTTTTTCACAACCTGTAAGTGAAGACGGAGAAGATTATTCCTTTACGGCACAAATTACACAATATGTAAAAGGTAAGCCTGCCAATAAGTCTTCTGTAAAAGAAGGTGTTATTCAATCCGGAAAAATCAGACTAAACACATTAGATGGCGCCAAAGAACTTGAACGTAACGGAAAATGGGTTCTTTTAAGACTTTATAATACGGATGGAAAGCTTATTCAGGAAACGAAGACGCTGGCCGATGCTCAGGATGAAAATGCCTCTGCTGAAAACCAGACGCTGTTAAGTGAGGATGATCTGTACAATCAGTTTGACTAATTATCACAACTATAATATCAAAGGCGGTTTCAATTTTTGGAATCGCTTTTTATTATTTGTCCACAAATGACGTAGATTTTTATGAATCTATGTGAACTTATTCAATGCAGGAATATCCTCTTCATTAACTTTAAGTGGTTAAAAACTTTTGTGACTTTTGTGGTTTGTTTTTTGCCCACAGATAACGCAGATTTTCGCAGATGATTATGGGAAATTATATTTTTTATTGATATAAAAAGAGACTATCATTTCTGACAGTCTCTTCACTATGATTGTGTTTTAGTTTACCTTACTGAATAATCAGTTTTAAAGTAAACAGCTTTCTTCCGTGTACTTTTACAAAATAAACGCCCGCAGGAAGATTTTCGTTCACGAGAGAAAAACGCTGGTTATTGATATTTTTTGATACATACAGCAGTTCTCCGGAAGCTGAAACCAATTCGATTTTCTCAATCGGGTAATCACTTTTAATAAAAGTAGACTGTCCCGGTTTGGTTGGGTTTGGATATAAGACTACATTTTTCTCTGTACTTCTTGTTTCTTCAGTTCCCAAAGTAGGTGAAGTTACCTGGAACTGTACCCTGTTTGAAACTTCTGTATAGGAATCATTGGTAAACATTACCATATAGTAATTCCCTGGCGTTGCAGGTACAGCTGTTCCCTGGATGGTTTTTGTTCCCTGAGTCACTCCGTCAAAATAGGTGTACGAAACAAAATTATCATCCGGAGTCTGAACACTTTGAGGATAAATTCCTAACCAGTCTTTAATGATTCCCGGAGAATCCGTCCAGGAAGCGGTAATATTTTCACCTAAAGTATAAACAGGTTTGTTGATCCAAAGATCTGTAACAATATCCCCTACTTTAAAGAATACCTTCTCCCCGATTCCGTTATATCCGTCTTCCAGTAAATACTGAGCATAATAATATCCTTTTGGAAGTCCTGTAAAATTAAGAGTTCCGGATGCTGTTGTTACATAACTCCATTTAATAGAGGCTGTAGTTCCCGGAGTTTGTCCCATTTTATAAATTCCAATCCAGTCTTTCTGCAAATTGGGTCCGTTTGTAAAATTAATAGTAACCGTTCCTCCTACAGGATAAGTATCGGCAGTAGCCTGAAGCTGTACTTTCGGTCCTACGTAGAAATTTTTCCTTGGAGTGATTTCCGTATATCCGTTGTTGGCAAAAAAACCTGCAAAATATTGGCCTTTATTCGGAAGACCATTAGTGAAAGTTACGGTTCCTGCAGTCTGTCCATTCGTATAAATATATCCTTGTGAAGTGGTTGTTGCCGGAGTTTGTCCTTTCTTATAGATTCCTACCCAGTCCTGCTGATTTCCGGGACCGCCTGTGAAAGTAGCTGTGATAGCTTCATTCTGAGCATATTCTGTTTTGTTTAAAGTAAAGGTTGGGTTTGACACTACACTTCCCGTAATTTCAAACTGCTTCACATCACTCCACTCACTCCACTCAAGGTTTCTGTCCCTGTAACGTGTTTTTACATAATAAATTCCGTTCGGAATAGAATTCGCTGCCAATGTTACTTTAGTGATATCTACTCCATCATTCAGGTTTTTGGTTTTATCCGGAGTTCCGTTTCCGTCTTTTCCGAACCAGTTTTCAAAATCACGGTAAAATTCTTTTTCAATTACAGAAAAATTCGAAGCTTTACTGATCAGGAACTGAGTTGTATTCAACAGCTCTCCGTTGGAAGAAGAAAACGCACTTCCATTCAATGTTAAAGGTAAAGTAATCGGACCTGAAAAATTGTTTGTAATAGATGGTTTCGCCGGCTTAGGCTGATTTTTATACCTGTGGAAAGAATCTACCAGTACATTGTTTTTCTTATTGTACACCCCACCAATAGAATAGCATTCAACATCTACCTTTCCGGTTGGAACATCTACTTCCACAATCTGGTACGTCCAATCTGTTAACGTTTTCTGAACATCGTCAAAATCCTGTTCATTTGACATTCCCCAATACTGATCCCACGCTGTTCCTCCGGAAATAATCTGATAGTTTGGAGTATTTTTAAGCTGACCTCTGTGGTATAGATGATGGTGAGCTCCAACGTGCATCAGGTATTTGTTGGAAGTTACCAGAAGCGGCACCGCATTTTCCCTTACCCATGTTGAGATGTCTCCTACATATTGCTCAGCCTGATAAGGTCTGTGGCTTAAAGAAATAATCCAGTCTACAGTCGGATCATCATTAGCTGCCGTCAAGATCTGCTGAAGCCAGGTCTGCTGTGCTGATCCTGTATGCTCGGAACTTAAACTCACAAATAAAACATTCCCGGCCTGCTGAGCATAGTAATTCTCATTTCCAGAACTTATATTCTTATATTTGATTTCGTCAATATAAAAGTGGGCATAATAAGAATTCATTCCTAAAGTACCGTAGGTTTCATGGTTTCCTACCGTTGTCTGAATAGGCAGGTACGGAGATAATTTGATATTCTTTTTAAAGTGAACATTTTCATAGTGATCCAGTGTTCCCACATCCACCTGATCTCCCACCATAAAAGTAAGGGCAATATTATCTGACGGATCGGAAGCAGCCCCGAATTTTTCCTTTAATTTTTTATAAGCATTCAGCGTAAGGGTGTCATATCTTGGTTCTGCTTTGATCTGGTTGTCACCCATGATAAGGAAACGGATCTTTCCATTGGCTGTTGCAGCCTGTCCCGGCAGGGGAAGTGTTCTGAAATTATAAACAGCAGACTCACTGGTTCCTGTTTTTATTTTATAATAATACTTTGTATTAGGCTGCAGATTGGTAATCTTTGCTGTGTGATAATAGTAGTTATTGTTGTATCCCGTATCTGAAAAGATATTGGTGGTTCCGGTTACCGTCACATTCAGATTGGTTGGAGAATCTCCATAGATTACTGTTGTTTCATTATTGGAAGAAGTTTTCCAATTGACGATCATGGAATTCGGAGTGGGATTTTGTAAATAAGGAAACAAAACCTGCCCGAAAGCCATCTGGACCGCGAAACAAAAAAAGAAGAAATAATGTTTCATAATCGTTTTCGTTTTAAAATAACATATAGAATTTCGAATTGTAAATCAGTCATTTAAAAATCATTGTTCAGATTTTCATTTCGGGCAAAAGTAGAGTTCATATATAAACTTTTGCTGATGGTATTTTAAAGAAACCGTTAAATTTTAAACAAAATCAGGAAGAAAAAATTATAGTTTTTAGCACATAAATTATTTGGCATATTTGAAAACTATTTTGTACATTTGCAACCTGTTATTCAACCTCTGACGAAAAACGTGTAAGTTGCTTAGCTTTAACATTTTATTTATTAATAATGGATTTATTAAAGTACGTACAAGACAAGTACATCGCGAAAAAAGAATTCCCTGAATTCAAAGCAGGTGATACAATTACTGTGTATTACGAAATTAAAGAAGGACAAAAAACAAGAACTCAGTTCTTCAAAGGAACAGTTATCCAACTGAGAGGTACTGGTTCTACAAAAACTTTCACTATCAGAAAAATGAGTGGTGATGTAGGTGTAGAAAGAGTATTCCCTATTAACATGCCTGCACTTCAGAAGATTGAAGTTGACAGAAGAGGTAGAGTTAGAAGAGCTAGAATTTACTACTTCAGAGACCTTAGAGGTAAGAAAGCAAGAATCAAAGACGCTGCTTACAAGAAGAAATAATTCAGACAACAATACATACAAAAAGAGGCTGTTTACTTATAAACAGTCTCTTTTTTTTTTGAAACATTTTCTTACTTTCTATATGGGGTTCCACTTCCGGTTTCCAGAAACTTTTTTAAACTGCCAAGGAATTGCTGCCATCCACCGGAACAGATTTCATAGCATTCAATATCCGGATTCAGGCCGATATGCGTAAGCTTTACCTGAGTGATAGTATTTTTCTGCTCAATTTCCCAGACAATTGTTGTCCCGATCCATTCCGTCTGATTTTTTAATTCAGGAAGCGCAATCAGTGAATCTTCTACCAACCAGACAATTTCTGCATTGTCCGTTAATTTTTTTATCCGCATTGTTTTGTGAATCTGATCTCCGAATCTTATGGTAAAGACGACGCCTACCTGAGAAGATGATCCTTCAAACATTTCGGTCCACCAAAGAGGAATTTCATGGGTCAGGGCATGATATACTTTATCTGCTGTAGCATTGACCTCCATTACATGGGTGTAATTCTCAACGCTATTTGTATTAAGTGTTTTCATAAAATTATTGTATTAGGTACTACAATTTTATGTAAATTATTCTGAATCAGACTTTTCATAAGACAAGAAATATGTGAAACCTAAATTACTCATTCTTCAAAAGATACTGCAAAGGTGTTGTTCCTGTATGCTTTTTGAAAAACTCTATAAAAGCACTGTCTGAGGGGAAGTCTAAAATATATGACACTTCCCCTATTGAATTGCCTTCAGCCAAAAGTTCAATCGATCGCTGAAGCCGCCATTGCTGTCTCCAATCCTGGTAAGACAGTCCGGTTTCTTTTTTAAAAATGCGGCTGATCGTTTTTTCTGCAGCTCCGGCTTTTTGTGCTAGATCTTTCAGCATTGGCGGTACAGACTGCCGTAACGTCCATTCTTCGGCAATTTTCGTAAAGCGCTTATCCTGTGGCATTTTAAGTTCTAGTTTTTCTTCCGGAGCCTTGCTCATTTCATCCCAGAATACTTTTAAAAGATTAGTCTGATCGTTACTTAGGGCCGGCCATTCCCAAAAACAAATCCTTTCAATAATCTCCTTTAATAAAGGGTTTACATGCAGAACCTTCAGATCAGATTTCATATATTTCCTGGAGTAGCTTACGTCAAAATAGATTGATCTGTAGGCTACAATATTCCTGAAATTCACCCGGTGAACTTCATGGGCCGGAATCCAAAGCATTCTGAAAGGAGGAAGAATTAACTGCCTGTCAGAGGTAGTCACAGTCATACAGCCGGATGGTGCATACAACAGCTGGGCTTTTGTTGTATGAAAATGAAACCCGGAATCATGCATTACCATATCAGAAGCTATGCCGACTACTTGTTCATGAATTGAGTCTGCGTCAAAGTCTTCAGTTTGTTTCAGTAAAGCCATGTCCTATTTTTGATATTTTTTGTTTTTATATCATTATAAATATACATTGATTTTTTGGAAACTTTGCAGAAAAAAATGAGAAAGACAAACCCAATCTGGCTCCTGACCTCACTTGTCATGCTTCCACAGTTTGCAGAAACCATTTACAGTCCCGTTTTGCCGATGGTACAAGAGCATTTTGGAATCAATGAAGAATCAGCTACCCTGACCATCAGTTTATATTTTATAGCATTTGCCATAGGTGTTGCATTTTGGGGCGTTCAATGCGACAGGATCGGAAGAAAAAAATCTTTGGAATATGGTCTTATCACCTATGGAGCAGGCACTCTGGCGGCTGTTTTCGCTCCTGGTTTTATCACTCTCCTCGGTGCCAGGATCATTTCAGCGTTCGGAATTGCCGTAGGTTCTATTGTAACTCAAACCATTTTAAGGGATACATTTGACAAAGAAGATATCAGCAAAGTATTTTCCTGGATCGGGATTGGTTTGTCTGTCAGTCCGGTAATAGGAATGGTTACCGGTTCAATATTAGCCTCCTTTGGCGGACATCAAAGCGTATTTATTACGCTGTGTGTTTTGGGTTTACTTTTTTTACTACTTTCCAGGCAGAAAATTTCTGAAACTCATCACTCAAAGAAATCCGTCAACTTAAAGACTTTGATCAATTTACTGAAACGGATGCTTCATGATCAGAGCATCATTAAGTGTTGTTTACTGATCATGAGTTTTAATGTTCTGCTGTTTTCTTACTATTCACTGGCTCCGTTTATATTTAAAGAAAATCATTATTCTTCTTATACTTTCGGATACAGCAGTATCATTCTGGCTGGAGGCACATTCGCCGGAGCAAAGTTCAACCGATTTCTGCTGCTGAAAAATATACAACCCGAATATTTAGTGAAAGCGTCTACATCTTCAGCATTTATTGCTTCAGTATTTGTCTGGATTCTTATCAATAAAGGGATCTGTTTTTTAATCCCTTATTTTTTTATTGTGATGGCATTCAGCATTGCTATTCCGAATATTCTGAGCACCGCACTCATTAATTACAAAAATGAAACGGGAACTGCAGGCGCCTTATTAGGATTAATGTATTATATACTGATAGGTTCAGGACTGATAAGTATTGGTTTTATACAAAATCTGGGCATTTCGTGTGTCTTGTTTTCAGGAATTGGAATCTGTACTTTATTATTCTTTAAGAACAAATAAATTAATTTACTGTATAAAGTTATACAGTGCCTCAAAAAATTTTGGGTATACTTCAATATGAGGAAGATGTCCTACATTATCAATCTCTACAAGCTTTGAACCGGCAATTTCGTGTTGGGTTTTCTTTCCCAGTTCCTGATACTGCCCCATTTTAGGTTGAAGTTCTTTAGGAGCTCTGTCCTTTCCTATCGCGGTTCTGTCTCTCGTCCCAATAATAAGCAATGTAGGAACTTTGATATTTTTAAATTCATAGCATACCGGCTGGTTGTAGATCATATCCGAAGTAAGCGCTGCATCCCAGGCCACCTGTGGATAATCTTTGTGAAGAGTCCACCCTGCAATTAAGTCAAGCCAGGGTTGGTATTCTTCTTTCCATTTGTTATCATAATAGAATTTCAGCTGATAATTTTTATAGGTTTCCGCTGTGTTTTTAAGCTCAGACTGGTAGGCCTGATCAATGGTTTGGTACGCTGCGAAAGTTTTATAATCTTCAAGTCCTATCGGGTTTTCGAGAATCAGCTTCTGTACTTTATCGGGATACAGTAACGTAAATCTGGTCGCCACCATTCCTCCCATTGAGTGTCCAAGCACTATCGTTTTATCAATTTTTAATTCATCCAGAACCGCTTTGGTATTTTCTGCCAGCTGTGAAAAGGAAAACTGATAAGCATGAGGCTTTGAAGACTTTCCAAATCCTATCTGATCAGGAATAATTACTCTGAATCCTTTAGCTGAAAGGTCTTTCGCTGTTCTTTCCCAATAAGCTCCATTAAAGTTTTTCCCATGAAGAAGCATGATTACTTTTCCATTTGGTTTTTGTGGCTGTACATCCATATAAGCCATTTTCAAATCTTCTCCCTGAGACTTGAAATTGAGAAAATGAACTTCATAAGGATATTGATAATCAGATAACATTGCATCCAAAGGTCTTACCTGTGAAAACATAAAACCGGACATCGTTACTGTGAAAACGGCTATTATTTTTCTGAAATATTTCATGAAGCTTTATTTTAAAGATTAAAATTAAAAAAAACCGCTCCAACGGGAACGGTTTCAACTGTTATTTTTAGTTAAATATTATTAAGACATTTCTGCCATTGAAACTTCTTTTTCTTTTTTTGAAGGTAAATTCATCAAAACAATAGCAAAAAGAATCAGGGCAATCCCTACCCATTGGATGAAAAACACTTTTTCTCCCAGTAAAACAAAAGCCATCGTTACAGAAACCGGAAGCTCAAGAGATGAAACAATACTTCCCAATCCTAATCCTGCATTCGGAAAACCGATATTGAATAAAACCGGTGGAATGATCGTCCCAAACAAAGCCAGAACAAAACCGTATGTCAGGAAAATTGAATAGTTAAACGGGTGAATATGTTCTGTATTATCTGTAAAATTTAAGTACAATGATTTTAACCCATCAAAATACATTGGTCCTATCTGGGCAAAGAATAAAAATGCAAAAACCACCACAGAACCTCCTGCCAGCATAATGATACTCTTTCTGAAAACCGGAAGATGAGTAGCCAGCGTATTGGAAGTAAACATCGTTAAGGTATATGAAGCAGCTGCCATCAATCCCCAGAAGACGCCATGCCAGTCAAGTTCTATTTCCATATTAATAAGATTGGTTGCCAGAACAGTTCCCAGCAATACAATAATTACAGAAACTACTTTTCTTGCATTAGGAAGTTTCCGGGTAAGGATACTTTCAACTACCACACTGAACCAGACCGACTGCATCAGCAATACAATAGCAATGGAAACATTGATGTATTGAACTGCAATATAATAGAACAGACTCGTTCCTCCAAGGGAAGTTCCCGCAAGCAGCAACATTCTGACTTCTTTAGAACTTGGCGCCGATAATTTCTGCTTCGAGATTAGGGTCTGAATAAAATTAAGGATCAGAAGTCCTGTCAAACCTAATACGAATTGGGAAGTAGTTACTTCTGAGGTTGTAAAACCATCATGGTAAGCCATTTTCACAAAAGTGGCCAACATACCGTATATACTAGCTCCAATCCCTACAAATAAAACACCTTTTAGTATATTTTTCTTCTTCATAATTTTTTTAACAGCCTGCAAAGGTACGATATATAAATTAAATGATAGTAAAGTGCTGTGGTAACGGATAAATAAAATCGCCACAAGCAAGCTTGTGGCGATTCTGAAATGAATTATAAAAGTAAATTATTTTTTAACCATTACTTTCGAAGCAGCTTCGAAACCAAGTCCTTTTATTTTAACCATATAAGTTCCGTTGACAAGATTGCTTGTAGAGATTGCTTTCTTGGCATCCGGTGAAATCTTATCTTCTGAATAAACCAGCTTACCAGACATATCATAAAGTTCTACACTCACTTTTCCAAGGGTATTGCTTGGGAAGTTAATATAAAATTCGTCCTTAGCGGGGTTTGGATAGATAGAGATATTCTTATTCTTATCAGCATTTACTTCATTGGTAGCCAGCAGACATTCTTCCGGTACATTGAAGTCCTGAACCTGATCATTGATATTATTTTTAACTCCTGCAGATGCATTTACTCCAAGACCTCTTCTTGCAAAAACGCCCCAGATCATACATTTATCCTGTCCCTGTGTGGTAGCTAATTCTGCAGCCAATATTGCATTTCTTCCATCAATAAAGCTTGGATTACAGCCCTGTAATTTCAGAGCATCTGTTACCAGCTGTAACACTTTTGTACTTCCATTTGGAGTGGTTGATAATACATCTGAAGAATAGCCATATTTCTCAACATATTTCCAGTGAAGGTCCCATAACATCGTTGCCCATACAAAACCAATAGAGTGTACATCCGGAACGATTGCTGATCCGTTATTGTATTCCATTCCGTTGGTATTTCCATAAGTAAATCCGTTAACCGCAAGATTTGTTGAATATTTTGCAGGTCTGATACCAGCACCTGTTATCGCCTGCCCCAGCGCATAAGTCCCAGTACCTCTTGCTACAGTAGCATTGTCACCGGCTTTATTGGTTAACATTAAGGCAAAGAAATCAGACCAGCCTTCTCCCATTTGTTCTTTACTTACGTTAGCATTCAGACATGCATATCCTGCACCTGTCATTCTGTTTGATATTCCATGACCGTATTCATGGGTTACAATTCCGTTATCAAAGCTGCCATCCGGCGTCATATTCCCTTTTAGGGTAACATTTACAGTTGTACTTGCTGCAAGCTGAGTTTTGATGTATTCTCCCTCTGTATTGGTTATCAATACTGAAGGAATGGTAATTGAAGGATCATTCCCCGCCATATTTCCTATAGTAGAGCCATTCGCTACATTATTATATATAATCGCTGCTTTAGCTCCGGCATCCTGAAGATTTTTCACTTTAATTGCAAAAGCACATGTGCCTCTTTCAACCAATCCTATTTTATCAGTCAGTGAACTTGCCGGTAAAGCTGTACATCCATCCAATACTGATGAAAGTGCTACATCTCCGGTTATCCCGCTCATAGGTAACGGGTTTCCAAACTGCGCTGTTCCTGCTCCTGGTGTACGGGAAACGGCGGCAGAAGGTGCATTGTAATAGAATACTCTTCCTACCGGAGACCAAAGATACATTTGCATCTTTCCATTGTATCCGTCTTGAGGTGAAGAGAAATTTGCGTTATTTAAGCCGCTTCCATCCTGCGCCTCTGCATATACAGAGTCATCATCTCCTCCTACAGGTCCGCTACCAAAATTGTTCTGCTGAAAATTTCTCGCAGATTCTGTAAATCCGAACTTGTAGAAAATATCGTGAATTCTGTTATTCAGATAAAATAAGTTAGTAATAGCAGCATTTCTGTTGTTTAAAGGCGTTTCATTAATATTAAAAGGGAAATCAAAATTTCTTGTTGCTCCTCCGTCTGCCGGAGTTCCTGTAAGATAATCAGGTGCTGTTAAAGCAGTTCCCGCTGCATCTTCATAGGCAAAAACGTTATTTCCTCTCGTAATGGTATAATGATTAGTACCGTCAGAATGCCATCCTTCAGGAGAAGCACTCAGGATCCATGGGTTGGTAATAATGGATCTGGAACCAAAGGTTGGTGCTTCAATAGGCAATGGAAATACATTGTATGATGCATTATCCGGTAAAAGCAATGGAATGTTATTCTCTGCTATATTATTCTGAGGTCCTGTTAATGTATTTTCAAAATGATCAGCATGGCTGTACTCTGAATCTGAACTGTAAGCATCATGATGGAAATTACATGACAATGTCAGGTTATTTTTTAACAGGATATTTCCATTGTTCGCATCTACCAAGATATTCCAGTAGTTTGGAGATTTTGGCTCCATTAAGGTATATTCATAAGCAAGACGCAGGTTTCCGCTTTCATCATTCGTATAAACCAGCCTTTGATTGGCTGAAGTAGCTCTTTTCTGGGTCTTTTCAAGGTATCCAAGAATAGTAAAATCAGCAATATCCGGATTTTTCAGTTCTTCAGCAATCTTTTGAAGCGCTGTAGTTTTAGTAATCGCAGCGGTACCTGATGTAGATGTAGTATAATCTTTTACAAAATTATCTGTGTAATAAACAATTTTATTGTCCTTAATCAATGCCGTTCCTACAGAACTGTATACAGGTAAACCATTATAGGTCTGTAAAAATTTTACAACATTTCCGTTCAATGATTTTGAAGGATCTACATTATCAACAATGAAATTATTAAGGTCAGACTTTTTATATTCCCTTATTTTGTTTTGAGAAATATAATCTTTAATCAGTTTTTCATTATCCTGTCCGAATAATATTGTCGGAAATGCAGAAAATACTGCAAATAAAAGAGGTAAAGCTTTGTTTTTCATATCCATTATTAAAGACGCTAATCTACAAATAATTCACACAAGTTTAATATTTTTTTTATCAAAAATTAAAATATAACGAAATACATATATAAAACAGAATATTAAAATTATTTTACATATTTATCAATCAACAGAAAAGTATCATACATTTAGATTTATTAGGTTTTGTTTTTGGTTTTCTATGTGTCTTTTGATTTAAATATTTCCACCAAATAAATTATTTTATTAATAAATTTTCTATTGTATATATCAATCAACTTTTAATAGTTTACTTGAAGGAACTGGTTATTTTAACATCTTAAATATTCTGCTGTTCTTCCTTACATATATTCACAAAAAAAGCCGCTCAAATGAGCGGCTCCCTATTTATATCAATGGTTCAAAGATTATTTACCTTCTTCCATTTTTCTTTTCAACTCTGCTAATGCATCGATGTCTCCAAGAGTAGATCTTTCTTCGTTGTTAGAAGAAGAAGTTACGTTTCTAGAAGAAGCTTCTTTTACGTTTTTCTTCTCTTCGTCTCTAAAGATACCTGTGTGAGATACTACTACTCTCTTGAATTCTTTGTTGAATTCGATTACTTTGAATTGAGCTTCTTCACCTTTTTTGATTTTAGATCCATCTTCTTTCTCTAATAATCTTGAAGGGCAGAAAGCTTCTACTTCAGCATCTTCGAATTGAACAGAAGCTCCTTTATCGTGAACTTCTACAGCTTTACCAGCGTGGATAGTTCCTTCAGCATATTTAGTTTCGAATTTATCCCATGGGTTTTCAGTCAATTGCTTGTGACCTAGAGATAATCTTCTAGCCTGAATATCTAATTCAAGAACTACAACGTCTAATTTATCACCTACTGCGCAGAACTCAGATGGGTGCTTGATTTTCTTAGTCCAAGAAAGATCAGAGATGTAGATTAATCCGTCGATACCTTCTTCTAACTCTACAAATACACCAAAGTTAGTGAAGTTTCTTACAGTTCCTACATGCTGAGATCCTACAGGATACTTAGCTTCGATGTTTTCCCATGGATCTTTAGATAATTGCTTGATACCAAGAGAAATTTTTCTTTCTTCTCTATCTAAAGTTAATACTTCAGCTTCTACTTCATCACCTACTTTTACGAAATCTCCGGCAGATCTTAAGTGAGTAGACCAAGACATTTCAGAAACGTGGATTAATCCTTCAACACCTGGAGCGATTTCTACGAATGCACCATAGTCAGCAAGAACTACTACTTTTCCTTTTACTTTGTCTCCTACTTTAAGGTCAGCAGAAAGAGCATCCCAAGGATGAGCTTCTAATTGCTTCATACCTAACTGGATTCTTGTTTTCTCGTCATCGAAATCAAGGATTACAACTTTTACAGTCTGTCCGTCCTCAAGGATTTCAGATGGGTGGTTCACTCTAGACCAAGAAAGGTCTGTAATGTGGATCAATCCATCTACACCACCTAAGTCGATGAATACACCGTAAGAAGTAATATTCTTAACAGTACCTTCAAGAACTTGTCCTTTTTCAAGTTGAGCGATGATTTCTTTTTTCTGACCTTCGATATCTGCTTCGATCAATGCTTTGTGAGATACAACTACATTTTTGAACTCAGGGTTGATTTTCACAACTTTGAACTCCATAGTTTTTCCTACGAACTGATCGTAATCTTTAATTGGCTTAACGTCAATTTGAGAACCAGGTAAGAATGCTTCGATTCCGTGAACGTCAACGATCATACCACCTTTAGTTCTTGATTTAACAAAACCGTTAACGATTTCACCAGTTTCGTGAAGTTCGTTTACTTTATCCCAAGCTTTAAGCGTTCTTGCTTTTCTGTGAGATAATTGTAACTGACCAGTTTTGTCTTCTCTTTTGTCAACCATTACTTCTACCTCGTCACCTACTTTAAGGCCTTGGTTGTAACGGAATTCGTTAAGAGAGATAACACCTTCAGATTTGAAGTTGATGTCAACGATAGCTTCTTTATCAGTTAATCTTACAACTTTACCAATTAGAACGTCGTTATCGTCTAAGTTGTTTAAAGATCCGTTGTAGATTTCTTCTAAATCGCTTTTCTCTTTTCTAGCATCAGCATCAAGACCAGATTCGAAAGAATCCCAGTCAAATTGTTCAGGTGCTACGTTTTGGTTTAATAATAATTCAGCTGAATTTGTCTCTTTTGACATAATTCTAAAAAATTTGTATTCCTTCTCTTTCAACGGTCTTAATCAATGTGATTGAAAAATACGGAAGTTATTAATATTTAATATTTTACTTTCTCAGACCTTTACCACAAAAAGTGGGTGCAAAGATAAGCAATTTATTTAAGATAAGCAATAGGTTACACAATCTTTAAAGCTCATATAACTCCATGATAATCAATTGTCATCTATTCTTTTTTCATTAAACAGTACAGCTGATTATGGAAATTCTTCACTTCAATGCCCTATGCTCAGAATGACAGTAACGTCGAACTTATAACTGATCTTCATCTCAAACCTCCACTTTCACAACCTAAACCCTCCTACTCTCAAACTCTAAGACTCTCCCACTAAAAATTCAAACTCCGAAATTCACTACCTTTGCACTATGGAACTACAATCAATCTATCAGAAACTGCAGATTCAGGATATGAATCAGATGCAGAAATCTACTTATAAAGCGTCTGAAAATAATACGGATATTGTTTTGCTCTCTCCTACAGGATCCGGAAAAACCCTTGCTTTCTTATTTCCTGTTCTCAGAAATCTGAAAAAAAATGTACAGGGCGTTCAGGCTTTGATCCTGGTTCCGGCAAGGGAGCTTGCTTTACAGATTGAACAGGTTTTTAAAGCGATGGGAACAGATTTTAAAGTTTCTGTCTGCTATGGCGGACATGATAAAAAAATTGAGGTCAATAATTTAATTGAAGCTCCGGCTGTATTGATCGGGACTCCCGGAAGAGTTGTTTATCATTTAAGAAATAACAATTTTGATCCGAAAACCATTAAAACATTGGTTCTTGATGAATTTGATAAAGCACTGGAGCTGGGCTTTCATGATGACATGGAATTTATTTGCAATTCTTTAAAAGGACTTTCACAAAGAATTCTGACGTCTGCAACAACAATGGATGAAATTCCGGCCTTTACAGGATTGAAAGATCAAAAAGTAATCAGCTTCCTGAAAGAAAATGACGTAAAACCTGACCTTCAACTAAGAAAGGTTATGACGATTCCGGAGGAAAAACTGGATACGCTTTTCAACCTGGTTTGTAAAATCGGAAACAAGAGAACCCTGATCTTCTGCAATCATCGTGATGCGGTAGACCGTATCTCTGAACTTCTTCATCAGATGGGAATAGACAGGGAAACTTTCCATGGCGGCATGGAACAGGACGAAAGAGAACGTGCCTTGCTTAAATTCAGAAATGATTCCGCAAGGATTCTTATTACAACGGATCTGGCTGCCCGCGGGCTTGACATTCCTGAAGTAGAATCTATTGTTCATTACCAGCTTCCTCCAAAAGAAGATGCCTTCATCCACCGAAATGGACGTACTGCTAGAATGAATGCCAAAGGTTTTGTCTACCTGATCATGACTGAAGAAGAAAACTTCCCATTCATTAAAAATAATACCCCCGAAGAAAGTGTTGCTGGGTTTACTAAAGTTCCACAAAAAACACCTTTCCAGACCATTTACATCAGTGCAGGAAAAAAGGATAAAGTAAATAAAGTGGATATTGTAGGTTATTTACTGAAGAAGGGCGAATTACAGAAAGAAGATGTGGGAATTATTGAAGTAAAAGACACTACGTCCTATGTTGCCGTTTCCAGAAATAAAGTAAATGCCCTTTTAAGAAAGCTTCAGAACGAAAAACTGAAAGGAAAAAAGGTGAAAATGGAAATTGCTTATTAAACCTTCTATTCAATACTTTATTGTCATTGCGAACGAAGTGAAGCAATCTCATATTCAATGAAAGAGATTGCTTCGTCGCTATGCTTCCGCAAAAATTATTTTATTCCTCTTACTCTCAAAGGGAAGGTATAAACAGACTTGGAGGCAGTAATGAAAAGAATATCATTATTTTTTCCGCCGAAAGTGACATTGGAAGTCCAGTCTTCAGGAATCGGAATATGGTAGATCTTCTTCCCGGAGCTGTTAAAAACATGAACTCCATTTCCGGTTAAATATAAATTTCCATGTTTGTCCATAGTCATTCCGTCTGAACCCATTTCACAAAAGAGTTTTTTCTCAGACAGTTTTCCTTCACCTAAAATATCATACACATAAGTCTTTCCGGCGTCAATATCAGAAATGTATAATTTTTTTAATTTTTCACTTCCTACAATTCCATTGGGTTGTGTAAATGTTTCCAGCTTTGTAACTTTTCCTGTTTTATCCCTGTAATAAAGACTTTTATGAGGCAGTTCCTGTTTGAAATCTATCCAGTAATCCCTTTTGTATAAAGGATCTGTAAAATACATTCCTCCAAATTCATCATTCCACACATCATTCGGACCGTTCAGTCTTTTTCCTTCAAAACCTTTAAGCAGGACTTCCACTTTTTTATCTTTGGAAATCTTCCAGATCTCTCCCTGATTGTCTGAACAGGTGATCAAATACCCGTCTTTGTCAAAATGAGTTCCGTTGGCTCTTCCTGTTTTATCAAGAAATTCTATCACCTGATTGCTTTTCCAGTCCCAGTAATAAATCTTATCATTAGGCTGATCGGTAAAGTAAACATTTCCATCCTTATCTGCTGATGGCCCTTCTGTGAAACTAAACTTATCTGAAACCTTTTCCGGCTGTACTCCTTCATAAAACATTTTACTATAATTTACTGATTGACAGTTTACCAATGCGAAAACCAAACCAATCATACCCATTTTAAAGATATTCTTCATACTTCATTTTTAAACCCGCAATTTACAATATCAATAATAGCTTTCAAAATATTTTCTCTTTCTGATACAATAAAAAGTATAATTTAAAAATGTCCCAATTGTACTATTTTTTAAGTAGATCATATTAGCAGCAAAAAGATATAATGCGGAGCTTTGCAGTAGCAGGATCAATCATTTTTTTCATAGAAATCAATGTAAGAAACAAGATCGGTCAGGATGAAAATTGTACCAAAATACTTTATAGCATACAACAATGAGCGCAGAGTCCAACAATATCAAGTCTTTGGAAATTGAAAATGAAGATTTCAGAAATTCCGTAGGAACCATGGATGAAACCGGAAAAAGGAAATGGGTTTTCCCCAGAAAGCCTAAAGGTAAGTACACCAACTACAGGAATTATACGAGCTATCTTCTTCTTGCTTTATTTTTTGGGTTGCCGTTTGTAAAGATTAACAATAATCCCTTTCTGCTTATTAATGTTATCGACAGGAAATTCTTTATTCTCGGCCAGCCTTTTTACCTGCAGGATTTTTTTATTCTTGCTCTGGGGGCAGTAACTTCTGTGATTTTTGTGATGCTTTTTACGGTCGTTTTCGGGAGAATATTCTGTGGCTGGCTGTGTCCGCAGACCCTTTTCATGGAAATGGTCTTCCGGAAAATCGAATATTGGGTTGAAGGAGACCGGAATAAGCAGATGAAGCTTGACAGACAGGAATGGGACGCAGAAAAAATACGGAAAAGACTGACCAAATGGTCTGTATTTCTCTTGATTTCACTGATCATTTCCCACTTCATGTTCATGTACATTGTCGGATATGAAGAGGTTATCCGTATTATGAGTGAAGGACCTGCTGAACATTCTCTGAAGTTTGTAACGATGATATTCTTTACCATGGCTTTCTATTTTGTTTTTGCATGGCTCCGTGAACAGGTCTGCACATTGGTTTGTCCTTACGGAAGACTTCAGGGTGTATTGATTGACAAGCAAACCATTAATGTCTATTATGATTTTAAAAGAGGTGAAGGCCGCGCAAAATGGAGAAATAATGAAGACAGAAAAGCTGCGGGGAAAGGAGACTGTATCGACTGTAACCAATGTGTTGTAGTCTGCCCTACAGGAATTGATATCCGAAACGGCCAGCAACTGGAATGCGTGAACTGTACGGCATGTATTGATGCGTGTGATGAAGTAATGGAAAAAGTAGGTTTGCCTAAAGGACTGGTACGGTATGCTACGGAAGCTGAAATTGAAAATCAAGACAAGTTCAGATTTACTCCGAGAATGAAAGCAACCACTGTAATTCTTGCTCTGTTAATCGGATTTCTTGGATTTTTAATGTACGACCGTGGTTCTATGGAAGCCAAATTTATTAAACCGGCAGGCTCTACCTTTTTCGTTAAAAATGATAAAATCACCAATACTTTTATTTATACCCTTCTGAATAAATCGAATGAAAAGAAAACCCTTACCATTAAAGTTATTACTCCGGCAAATGCGGAAATCACTTATTTTGGTTCTGAAAAAATTATATTGAAAGGAGACCAGATCCTGAAAGGAAACATCAACATTTCTTTCCCTGAAGACGAGATTAAGTTCTCAAAACAAAATATGGTGATCGGAGTGTTTGATGAAAAAGGAAAACTTGTGGATTCATTTGAGACAACTTTTGAAGGACCATTTAAATTGGCACTTTAGGTTGCAGATAGCAGGTATAGTTTACAGGAATAGTCGTTGATATTTCCATTATTCCCCTCTTCTGGAGGGGTGGCGAAAATTCAAAGAATTTTTGACGGGGTGGTTCCAACAATCTCTCCTCTGAACTTTAAACTTTAAACTGATTAAGCTTTATATTTCCTCATAAACTGTGTGGGAGTCATTCCGGAGCTTTTCCGGAATACTCTTACAAAGTAGGAATATTCTTCATATCCCAACCTGAAAGCAATTTCCACCAGGCTTTCGTCCAGATACATCAGCATCCTTTTAGCTTCCAGCACTACTCTTTCCGTAATAATATCAGTCGCTGTTTTTTGAACAACAGTCTGTGCAATCCTGTTCAGATGTTTGGATGAAATTCCCAGCAAAGATGCGTAATAAGCAATTGATTTCTGCTGTGTAAAGTTCTGCTCAATCAGGTTTTCAAAATCCTGAAAATGCTTAAAATAAGAAAGTCCGGCTGCGGAAGCCAACGTATCAAAGTCTTTTGAAAACAATCTGGCAGCATTAATGAAAATCCGGGACATCAATGACAAAATAAGACCTTCTTTCATTATATTTTTTGCCTGATGTTCTGCGCCCAGTTCCTGAAACAAACTTACATTCTTCTTAAGCTCCTGAGTATCCAGCTGAAGTTTTCTCGGGAAAGATACAGATCCGAAAAAAGGAAAGTTTCTTAGTTTCTGATTGACATAATGCATTTCATAAAACTCCTGGGAACAAAAGAAAATATAACCTTCAATATCCTCCGAAAGCTCCCAGCTGTGAACCTGCCCCGGCGACAAAAAGAAAAGACTTCCTTCAGAGACTTCATATTTATGAAAATCAATTTCATGGACTCCTGACCCTTTTGTAAAGAGAACGGCGGCATAAAAATCATGTCTGTGAGGTTTCTCTATATGACGATGTCCCACCACCAGATGATTCTTCATGGTATTAAAGTAAAAGTCCGAAGTATTTTTACCCGCCTGAAAAAGATCGATATGAAGAACTGAGATCGGATTCATTAATATGAGTGTAAGAATTTACAAATTTAAATAAAAAGAACTGGCACATGATAATCCTTTTATATGATACTTCACTTACTCCCATAAATTCCTTTAAAAACAAAGCCTGACCGCACTTTTTGCAATATATTTTGGATAAAACTTTAAAAAATTTTTATCTTTGAAGTTTAGGAGTTGTAAAATGAAAATAAATTTACCTGATAAACTGTATTATTCTATAGGAGAAGTTGCAAAAGCATTCGATGTAAACACTTCATTAATACGCTACTGGGAACAGGAATTCCCGATTATCAAGCCTAAAAAAAACAGAAAAGGAAACCGATATTTCACCCCTGAAGACATCAAAAATCTTCAGATGATCTACCATTTGGTAAAAGAAAAAGGTTACACCCTTGACGGAGCCCGTGTAGCTCTTACGACCAACAGTAAAATTTCCGAAACCATCACCCTGATCGACCGGCTGGAGTTTGTAAAAGCTGAGCTTATTAAACTGAAAGAATCTCTCGGAGAAAAGGATAGTGAATAAGGTATTCAAAATATAGAAAAGCCGCCGCAATAAATTGCGGCGGCTTTTTATTGATTGATTGTTTATGGAGCTATTCACTGAGATGGAAATGCAAAAAACATTCGTTAATTCGAGATCTTTATTCAGGTAAAAATTATTCATCCTTTTTTTTAAAACTCACTACCAGATATTCTCCGTTTGAACAATATTTCTTACAGCTATCATCTTTAAAGCTTTCAGGTTTTTTGGTGAACTCTTCTATATATTTTGTACTTTCAGCTGTATCAGCCGGAACGATAACAATATGGTAATTGTCAACCACGGTACTGTCAGCTTTTTTCAAAGCCTCTTCCTTGTATTTTAATGCTTCACTGTATTTCATAGTATTATTAATTATTGGTGTTGAATAGATATGGCAAAAAATTACAAAAACCAAGCCGTTTGAAGGAAAAGATGCTACAGAGAAAAAACATCCAGAACTTTTAGCTTCGATTACGAAATTATATCACATAAAAACGTTATACTCATTATCTTATAAACAATAAAACACTTTCTCTGTATAATCTTTAACCATTTCATCATCAGCTATTGCTGTGTTTTATTTTTATCAATAAGTTTACTTCATGATGAGAAAAAACTATTACCGAAAACTGGCATTTATGGTCACCTTGCTGACTGTTTTATTTGTCTACCAGAAATATACCAGCCGGGAAAAGGAGCCTTTTCCTGAGGTTACATTCATTGCAGATGCTTCAACACCTGTAAGTCTGGCAGATTTTGATCCCAATGCGTTAAACAAAGAGCAATGGAAGAAACTGGGATTTTCAGAACAGCAAACTGCTACCATTCTTAAGTATAAAGATATCGTAGGCGGAAAGTTTACATCAAAAGAACAGCTGAGAAAATGTTATGCTATTTCTGATGAAAAATTCAGTGAACTTGCATCTTTCATCATGCTTCCTGAAATGGCAGAAAAAGGAAATTCCAAAGGATTCAATACAATTGAAAAGAAGGGAATTATTATTTCAGGAAAGTTCAATCCTGATCTGTTATCTGCTGATGACTGGCTCAGGATAGGCTTCAGTGAAAGACAGGCAGAAGCCATTATAAAGTATAAAAATTATTTAGGCGGAAGCTTTATCAGTAAAGAGAAATTTAAAGAATGCTTTATTATTTCTCCGGAAAATTACAACAAACTTGAACCCTATATTCTACTGCCGGCAAAAACTCCTGAAAACTTCAGAAATTTTACGAAAAACAATCCTGTAAAATCTAGAATTCAGTATCATACTTTTGATCCTAACCAACTCAATCTAGAGGATTGGAAAACTCTTGGATTCTCAGAAAAGCAGGCAGCCACCATCATGAATTACCGCAACAGGAATTTACAGGGAAGTTTTAAAAATCCTGAAGATCTGCAAAAATGTTTTGTGATTTCAGCTGAGAAATTTCAGGAAATGAAACCGTACATTAAATTTCAGGAAAAACAGCAGGAAAAAACAGATTTTTCAAAAACAGATCTTAATATGATTACTTTCAAACAGCTTATGGAGTTCGGGCTGGACGAAAGAAGCGCAGGTTCAATCATTGGTTTTAGAAAGAAGCTGGGAGGTTTTATGAATAAGCAGCAGATTCTAAGCACTTATAATATTGATCAGGATCTTGTTCAAAAGCTGATTTCAACAGCACCGCTGAATACAGCCAATGTTCCAAAGTATACATTAGTAGATGCACCTGAAGAATGGCTTAAAAATCATCCTTATTTCAAATACTCTGCAGACAAAATCATATACTACCGGATCAGCAATCCGGATGATAAAAAAATATGGAAACTGTTGAAATTAAAACCCGAGTACGAAGAAAAAATGAAATTATACATAAAATAAAACTATTCCAAAATAACCTCCCGGAATAGTTTTATTAAGGCTAAATACTGAATTTTAATGATGCATATAACTGCTGGGGCCGTTGGTTCCTTCAATCGATTCCGGCAGTATCCCATATTTGTTACGCAGATCTACTGTCCCCAGTTTTTTTCCGGTATTAATATCAATAATACTGATGGTTCCGGAGTTTAAATTAGGAAGATCCAATAGATTATTTTGTACCGCTACAACATCTTTTCCTGATCTGGTTTTAAAGAAAGCCATATGATGAGCTCCTTTATCAGCGTCAAAAGTTTTCAAAAGTTTCAGCTGAGGAATATTGCTTATATCAAACACAAGCACTTTTCCAGGATCTGCAAAACTTACGTAAAGTTTATTGGTATCATCAATATACATTTCAAGTGTCCAGCCTAACCCTTGTGTGCTTCCGTCAAAGATCTTCGTAAAGGCATCATACTTTTTGGTTGTATTATTGTATGGAGCTATCCAGATATCTCCTCCAAGCATGGTTGTAGCAAGCGCATACTGTGGAAATTTTCCACGCAGCAGTAAAACTTCAACAGGAGCAGACAAATCTGTTGGTGAATCTGCTACCTGATAGGTTTCTTTGATTTCATAAGTATTCAGGTCTAATAAAGTACAGGTATTTCCCATCCCTGTTGTAAGATCCGGATGAATGGTAGAGGTTACCATCATCAGCCCTTTTTCTTCATTAACTGAAATACCATGCGGATACATGATAAATTTATTGGGATTACTCTGAATAGGTGCTTTAATCGTCTTGATAAGCTGATTATTGTTAGCGTTAAAAACCCCGATGCTCCCATCTTTCGGACCTCCTGCCCCACCCATGAAGGTCATAAAGTACCTTCCGTCATTAGTGAAAAATAAATTTTCACCTACCGTATTCTCACCGGTATCAATAGAAGTTGCACTTATGAGTTTTGGCTGCCCATTCTGATCTTTTCCCGTTTTTACTTCATAGAGGTAACTGCCTCCCAAAGCTGTTGTAAACATTTTTTTTGCATCAAGATTGTAATAAATATGATGTGGCAATACCCCAATACCCAATTCAAGCTTACTGCTGATGTTTCCAAAATTCGGAGCTTCGGGATCAAGCTCTATAACGGCCATTCCGTCTGATGCTCCTTTTAAGCTTCTGTAATCAATGTAAAACGAAGTGTTATGGGGATGGTAGGGATTGTGATTCTCGTTCAGACAACTCGTAAATATTGCCAACGTAATAAACAGGAACACTGAATTAAATTTTAATTTCATGATTTTATGATTATGGTTGTTAGTCTTATAAATATAATATAATTCCTGTAAAAAATAAAATATATTACACCAATATGTGAAAAATCATCACTAATAAAAAAAATACCATCCGATTATAATACCGAATAGTAAGAAATTAAAATCGTTAAAAAAATTCTGCTTTTAATCAAAGGTTTTACTGGAATCAGCCAGTAAAGCGTTTAGCGTATTAAGCTCATCATCAGTCAGATCTCTCCACTTTCCTACCGGAAGATCAAGCTTGATATTCATGATGCGGATTCGTTTCAGCTTTTTTACTTCATATCCGAGATATTCGCACATTCTTCGGATCTGTCTGTTGAGACCCTGAGTAAGAATGATTCTGAAATTCATTTCATCAATCTTCTCAACTTTACATTTTCTGGTAATGGTATCAAGAATCGGAACACCGTTTCTCATTTTTTCCAGAAACTTTGGAGTGATTGGTTTATCGACACGAACTAAATATTCTTTCTCGTGATTATTACGGGCTCTCAGAATTTTATTGACAATATCACCGTCACTTGTTAAAAGAATAAGTCCTTCACTAGGTTTATCCAGTCTGCCGATAGGAAAAATCCTTTTCGGATGGTTGATATAGTCTACAATATTATTCTTTTCTCGTTTTGTATCTGTGGTACAAACAATTCCTACCGGTTTATTAAAAACAATATATACCGGTTTTTCCTGAGGTTCTCTGATCGGTTTCCCATCTACTTCTACAAGATCTTCGTCTGAAACTTTTGTTCCCAGCTCAGGAATTTTTCCGTTTATTTTGATTCTTCCCTCTTCCAAAAGCTTATCTGCTGCTCTTCTTGAGCAGTATCCTACTTCTGATAAATATTTATTGATACGCGTCTTTTCCATTAGTCTTTTCCGTAGCCGGTATAATTTTTATTGCTGAAAATAGTAATTCCGTAATTTAAGCCTGTAAAAAAATATCATCACTATTGTAAGGCTTATGCCATTCATATTCTTACAGGCTTTCGAATCTGTAATCATTATTCAGGAACTGATCTGTAGCATCTTCAATTGCATAATCACCGATTTTGGTACGTCTCAGCTGTGTCAGATAAGCTCCTACTCCCAGTTCCTGCCCGATATCATGAGCCAGGCTTCTGATGTAGGTTCCTTTTGAGCATCCCACCATAAAACTTACAAGAGGAAAATCTATTTTGATATCTTTAATATAATGAATGGTTGTTTTTCTTGCCTTCATTTCAACTTCTTCGCCTGCTCTGGCAAGGTTGTAAGCTCTTTCCCCATCAATTTTAATGGCTGAATAAACCGGTGGTTTCTGTTCAATTTCTCCGACAAATTTCTCCAGAACTTCTTTTACCTGTTCTTCAGTAATATGAGAGATATCCTGATGAAGGATTTCAGGCTTTTCAGTATCATAGGACTCCGTCTGTACCCCAATCTTGATCTCTGTCCAGTATTCTTTAGGAGCATCCTGGATCTCTGGAATTTTCTTTGTGAACTTTCCACAGCAGACAATCAAAAGCCCGGTTGCTCTTGGATCTAAAGTTCCGGCATGTCCGATTTTAAATTTTTTAGGAAGATCAAATTCCCTTTTAAGTTTATATTTCATTTTATTGACAGCCTGAAAGGAAGTCCAGTCCAAGGGCTTATCCAATAAAAAAATGTATCCTGATTTCAGTTCTTCAGCGGTCATTTTTTCCAATATTATTTATTTCTTCCACTTGTTTGAAACTAACTTTATATTTATTGACAAGATAAAGAAGAATTACTAAAAATATAGTTATTACAGCTTTATAATAATAATGAATATAATCAGAATTATGATTAAAAAATAAAGCAATAAAAGATTTACTATTTATTAATAAAACTAATACGAGGTAAATATTTATTAATTGTATTGCAATTCTTTTTTTGTTAATCAAGAAAATGAAAATTACAATTGCAAAAATAAGAATACTTATTGCAAAAATATTATGTTTTAAACCTACATTATAAGCAAAAGGATGAATATTTAAAGGAATAATGATAAAGCCACCGAGGATAAAAAATAACAAGCAAAGAGCATTAACAAATTTCTTTTTAAATAATATTTTTTGCACTATTTAAAGAAATAAAAGTAAATCAACAGGGCAATTCCTACAAAAATACGGTACCAGCCCCAAGGTTTAAATCCATATTTATTAAGTACTCCAATGAATGCTTTGATCGCAATAAGAGCCACGATAAATGCCACTATATTTCCGATCACAAAGATCATAATGTGATCCTGCGAAGCCATGATCATTTCATATCCTTTTTGTGGATTGGCTGTTTCTTTTCCCCAGGTCTTAACAAAAACCGAGTATACCGTTACTGCCAGCATCGTAGGTACTGCAAGGAAGAAAGAGAATTCTGCAGCAGCTTTTCTTGTAAGGCCCTGTGTCATTCCTCCAATAATAGAAGCAGCACTACGGCTTGTACCCGGCATCATTGCAAGACATTGCCAGAAACCAATGGTAACAGCTTTTCTTATCGTAATTCCTTTTTCGTCATCAATTTTAGGATTCTTAAACCATTCATCAGCAAATAGTAAAACTACACCACCTAACACCAATACTGAAGAGATCGCAATCTGATTTCCAAGAACAGCCTCAATTTTATCATCAAATAAATACCCCAGTACAAGAGCCGGAACTACAGCAAAAGCAAGTTTGAAATAGAACTGAATATTATTTAAATCAAAAAACTTTTTCCAGTATGCTACCACTACAGATAAAATGGCTCCAAACTGAATAGACACCTGAAACATTTTTAAAAATTCTGTTTCTTCCAACCCCATAAGATTCGCTGTAAATCCCATATGTGCCGTTGAAGAAATCGGAAGGTATTCCGTAAGCCCTTCTACGATGGCAATAATAATTGCTTTGATTAAATCCATATTCTTTTAAAAATTAAAAAGATTAAAAGATTTAAGAATTAAAAAACAGCTCATTAGCTTACATCTTTCAATTCTTAAATTTTTTAATCCTTAAATAAAATTATTATTTATTTTCTTTTTAAGATTGCGTACACTTCTATTACAAAACCGATTACGACAAACAGAGGCGCTATCCTGATTCTTCTGATAGAAAAGATATCGTCATTCCATGAGTTCGGATCAAATTTTCCATCTACTGTATTAGCATCAGGCCCCATCATCAGTAGAAATCCTACTACAATAAATGCAAGCCCTATCAGCATCCATTTGAAATTCTGCTGCCCGAAATAGAAAGCGTTTTCCTGTGGCACTTCAGCTTCACGTCCAAAGTCTGAAGCGGAAAATTTATTTGTTTTTTTCCTCATTATTAAGAGTAATATAAATCGTCAACGTTTGATTTTAAGAATCTCCATGTAGCGAAAATCGTACTTAAGACAGAAATAAAAATTCCTACTCCAAGCACCAGGATGATCAACCAGAAATACTGATTGTTGTCCTGTACAAAGGCAGAGCCAATCTGGCTTGTAAAATAATACCAGACTCCTCCAAGAGCAAGAAGACCTATTACAGAGCCGATAGCTCCTAAGATAATAGCTTCCACAATGAAAGGTTTAAGGATAAATCTTCTTTTCGCCCCTACCAGCTGCATTGTTTTAATAATAAATCTCTTCGAGAATATTTTCAGACGGATTGAGTTGTTGATTAATACAACGGCCAATATCAGGAACAAAATTGAAAATCCTAGGATCCATTTTAAGATTCTGCTCAGGTTATTGTACACATCCACCATCAAAGTGCTGTCATTCTTAACATCAACAATTCCCGGAACAGACTTGATCTCTTTAATTGCTTCATCAATTTTGGCAGGATCTACGAATTCCGGTTTTAAAGCAACTTCAATAGAAGAAGGGAAAATATTTTCCTCGAACAATGCATCACTGTCGATTCCCATACTTTTCTTGGCTTCTTTTGCCGCCATATCTCTTGAAATATAGGTTGCTTTTTTTACAGGAGCTAATAACTGTACCTTTTTAAAAGTTTCTTCCTCAAGTTTTGCAATTTTTACAGAATCTTTAGCATCATAGTTTTCATCAAAATAGGCGTTCACCACCAATTGTTCTTTGATATAGTCAGAATACTTCTGGGCATTGATCAGAATAAGCCCCATTAATCCTAACAAAAATAACACTAAGGCAATACTTATCACTACTGTAATATTGCTGGACCGAAGCCTTTTCTTATTAAACTCATCTACAGATTTAGCCATTAATATTAAAATTTTTGGCTAAAATAGAAAAAAACTTCCGAAATTTGGGACGAAATAAAGAAAATCATTGTTAATAAAATCATAAAAAACTTTGAGTGTAAAAGCAAAAAAACATCTGGGGCAGCACTTCCTGACAGATGAAAACATCGCAAGGAAAATCGTAGAAGGCCTTAGTTTTGAGAACTATAATAATATCATGGAAGTGGGTCCCGGAATGGGCGTTCTTACTAAATATCTTCTTGAAAAGGATCAGAACATCTACCTTGCAGAAATCGATACGGAATCTATCGAATACCTGAAAAATAATTATACAAAGGTTACAGAAGAAACTTTTGTAGGAGATTTCCTGAAGCAGGATTTCAACTTCATTAAGGAGGATCAGATTGCCATCATCGGTAATTTCCCTTATAATATTTCTTCCCAGATTCTGTTTCAGATTGTGGATCATTATCAGCTGATTCCGGAAATGGTAGGAATGTTCCAGAAAGAGGTAGCGGAAAGAACCGCTGCCGTTCCTAGAACTAAAGATTACGGTATTCTTTCAGTTTTGATACAGGCTTATTATGATGTATCGTATATGTTTACCGTACATGAGAATGTCTTCAATCCGCCACCAAAGGTAAAATCAGGAGTCATCAGACTTACAAGAAATCCGAAGGAAGGCCTTGCAGGGAACGAAGTTCTTTTTAAACAGATTGTAAAAGCAGGATTCAATCAAAGGAGAAAAAAGCTTTCCAATGCTTTGAAAATACTAAACACTCCTGAAGCTTTAAAAGGTCATGAATTTCTTGACAAAAGAGCTGAAGAACTTAGTGTTGCAGATTTTATACACTTTGCTAATCTCTGGAAAGAAAATCAGTAAAAGATATTAAAAGTTTCTAATAGAGAAGCTTTTTTTGAATACAATATTGGTGTATTATCTCATAAAAAGCAGAAAGCCTTTCAAGTACATTTGAAAGGCTTTCTTTATGTTGCATTATCAATTTTAGTTTCTGTTCTTCAGCATGATCCATCCTGACCAGTTCATCTGAGCTTTTGATTTTGGATACTCAAACTGGAACTTATACCAGTATGTTGCTGTCGGAAGTCTCTTACCTCCTACGGTTCCGTCCCAGATAGGATTTTCTTTTGAGAACCTGAACATTTCTACTCCATATCTGTCATATACAGAACCTGTAAAGTTTTTAAAGTCTCCAAGAGCTTTAAGATCCAGTACATCATTGATTCCGTCTTCGTTTGGAGTAATAATATTATTAATCTGTAAAGTAAAGAATTCAAGAGATCCAACGCAGTGTGTGCCTACTCTTCTTACTAAAACAGTATAGTTTGTATTATCTAAAAGGTTGCTGAATACGTTGGAAGCCTGCCATGTGATACCACCATCAAGAGAATATTCCAAAGTGCTTGGTGTATTGTTCATTGGCGGATTTTCAGCAGTGATGGTTACTGTTTTCTTGATGCTTTCATAATTTAAGGCAGTAACAAAAGGAGTAGCTGCTCCCATTACTTTAGCTTCAAAGACTTTTTTACAGATACCGTTATCAACTTCCACGCTGTAGATCCCCCATTGAGTTACATCAATTTTCTGTGTTGTTGCCCCTGTACTCCAAAGGTATTTGAAACCTTGTCCTGCTCCTGCATCAAGGGTTACAGTATCTCCTACACACATTTCAACATCTTTTAATGGTGAGGTGATTTCCGGTGTAACTTCAATTCTTATGGTTGCCGGGTTCAGAGATTTACATCCTTTTGTTCCAATTGCATATACTGTAAATGTTGTTGTCTGGTATAGAGTAACCGTCTGCATATTACCAGTTCCCATGAAATTGCTCCACAGATAAGTATCTCCTCCTTCAGCAGTAAGGGTTACAGATTCTCCCGGACAGATTTTTATTCTGGAAGCTTTTACTTTCGCTGTAGGCGTAACTTCTTTCAGTAATTTCAATTCAACTATTTTACTACAGAATCCTCCGTTGGAAACAAGTACATATAGAATTTGTCCATCATTACCATTATAATTCAATGGCGTCTGAATATAATTATTATTCTGGGCAACTGCATCCGCCTGGTTTTCGTAAAACTTAAAGATGGCTCCCGGTGTCGGGCTTATCGTGGATGTAATTGTACTTAGGTCAAAAGTAGTAATATCCGGTGTGGTACACAGCAGCAATGTAGCATCCTGAGCCTGAGGAGTTGTTCCTCCGTGAATTTCTATTGATGCTTTTCCCGGACATGGGTTACCAGGAACACTTACTTCAATTGTATAGGTACCTGGCTGTATTGCTGTAATGGTATTGGTAGTGGCATTTGGTACCGGTGCACCATTATAATACCATTGGTAAACAAGGTTAGGGTCACTTACAGAAGCTGTAATTACCTGAGGCACATTATCACATACATTGATATCTGAAGGTAATTTTGTTCCTGCTGAATCTAAAAGATCTACTCCAATATTAAAAGATCCTCCTTCAAGGAATACTGCAGAGTCATAACTGTGGTCACTGTAATCGGCAATTACCATTTTGAAGTGATATTCCTGCCCTGCGACTACAGTTGCTGTTGCTGTTAAAGGAACTGTTCTTCCTTGAAAATTTGTTTCAATATTCGCAGTATTGTACCCTCCAAAATACTGTTCGTTTACTGCACCACAGCTGGATCCGATTGCCGGGTGGATATTTGTAATACTTACCGGTCCTGCACCACCAGGTAGTACAGCCATATTCACATAAGGTCCACCTGATGTAGGTTTCAATAATATAGCAAAAGCATCAGCAAACGTACAAGGGAATGAACCGGTGTATTCTTCAGACGCAATCAGGTAATTAAATTTAATCTGAGAGGTTGTAGGAACAAAGTCAAATTCCAGAAGAACAGCATCATTAAGTCTGTTTTCCACTACTCCGATTACCTGCGCAAGATCAGGGTCTGAACCTCCACCATTAATGTCACTAAGCGTATTGCCTTCAAGGCCATTTCCTGCCTTTCTTGCATATCCGGTAGAAAGAATAAGACCATCCTTAAAAGGGAAATTGGTTGTTGCTTTATGAAAATATCCCCATGCTCTGTCTGCATTACTTGCGGCATGGTTTGGAGTAATCTTCACATTGGTTACATTAGGTGTCAGACACGTATTGGTTCCGGATGAGATCAGTACATCTTTTACCATTTTATCAATAGCATAAGTACTTTCAATATATTGCGGGGCATTTACATCAATAAAAGCGCCTGCTCTTCTTGACAGTGCTGTACTGGGTTCCTTTACACTCTTTCTGGGTAACGGGGTCTGGGAAAATAAAAAAGTCGAGATGACTAAAAAAAATAAACAAAGCGGTAGATATCTTCTCATAATATTTTTGTTTCAACAAATTTAATTTTTTTTTAAATATCTCATATACATATTTACATTTTTTACAGCAAAAAATCAAAATAAGATCGTTTTAGAGTAAATTTTCGTTAATCAATCCCTATCCGGACAAACCATAAATTGTGTGGTAGTATTATTTTAACATATTTGCCATCTATTTCAAATAATTCACGAAACGCAATACAAGTTCCCTTTAAAAACAACAAAATCTCTCATTGCTGAGAGATTTTGTTGCTTATTTTTTATTTTGAAAATATCTAGTTTCTGTTTTTGAGAAGAATCCATCCTGAGCGCTGTTCCAGTTTTTTACTGGCCGGGTTTTCCCACTGTACCCTGTACCAATATGTTCCCGTAGGAAGATTGATTCCTTTTAAAGATCCCCTCCAGATAACATCACCTTTACCAGCTTTGAATACCTCCGCACCGTATCTGTCAAAGATAGAAGCTGCAAAATCTTTGTAACCGCTTATTCCGGAGAAATCTATAGTATCATTGATGCCATCCATATTAGGTGTAATAGCATTGCTGATGATGAATGTAAAATAATCCAATGAAGTGCCGCATTTAGCCCCTTTCACCCTTACCATTACAGAATACATGGTATTATTCAAAACTCCTGTAAATACATTTGATGGCTGCCATGTCAATCCGCCGTCTATGGAATATTCCAGAATACCGCCTGTAGGATTACTTGCCGTAAGTGTGAGAATATGATTATCATAAAAAATATTCGTAAACTGTGGCAGGTCAGGATTGATCAGCTGTGCAGAGAAAGTTTTGGAACAAACTCCATTGCTGATTGTCACAGAATACGTCCCGGGAATATTAGTTGTTATGGTTTGCGTGGTTGCCCCAGTACTCCATACATAGGTATAATTTGGCCCTGAACCTGCATCCAGAGTTCCTTTGTCACCGGCACACACAAATACATCTTTTAAAGTAGAAACGATTGCTGGAACTACCTGAATGGTAACTTTAGCCGGATCAACAGAACTACATCCGTTTCCACCCAATGCATATACTGAATATTCTGTTGTTGCTGTAGGTGTAACAATCTGTGTATTTCCATTTCCGGTAAGGCCTACCCAGTTATAAGTAATACCTCCCGAAGCTGTTAATGTTACGGATTCACCTTCACATATTTTTAATTTAGATGCTGTAAGACCTGCTATTGGCGGACCTACCTCAACCGTCACACTGGCCGGTGTTGCAGAAATACATCCATTAGCTCCAACAGCAAATACTGTATATACTGTAGTTGTAGTAGGCGAAACCACCTGAGTATTTCCATTTCCGGTAAGGCCATTCCCCCAGTTATAGGTTACCCCTCCGGATGCTGTTAATGTCACAGATTCACCAACGCAGATACGGGGTTGTGATGAAACCAATGCAGCAACCGGCTGCACTTTATCTTCCTGTACGGTTACTGTAGACGTAAAAGTACAGGTCAGGTTTCCTGGTTGTGAGACATTAGTAACTGTTAAAGTATATGTTCCACCAGCGCTTACAACAGGGGTCAGTGTATTTCCTCCGGACACAATAGTTCCTCCGGTAGTTGTCCAGGCAATGGTAGATCCTGCAGGCACTACAGATGCTGAAGCATTGATAGTAATCTGAGAATTTGTACAGGTAATTGTTTGCGGAGCAGCAATTGTAAGTGTGGTCTGAGCTGTGCTTAATAACTGCAATGATACTACGTAACTACACCCTCCGTTGCTTACGAGTACGTAAATAGTCTGGCTTCCTCCCGGCGGTGTATAAGCTGTAGGTGTTAAAATAAAGTTTCCGTTAGCAGCAATGGCATCAGCCTGATTGACATAGTAAGTAAAAGTAACTCCTGCTGTAGTAGTGATCTGAGGTTGGGCTTCTGTAAGATTATAAGTTAATCCCGGCTGGTAACATTTATGTAATGTTGCATTCTGTGCTGTAAAAGGTTCTGAAACTTCAATTGTTATACTCGCCGGATTTTGAGATGCACAACCGTTAGATCCTACTGCTGTTACGGTATAAGTGGTTGTCACAGTAGGTGAAACAACCTGAGTATTACCATTTCCTGTAAGGCCATTACCCCAGTTATAGGTAGCCCCGCCTGAAGCGGTAAGTGTTGTGGAATCTCCTTTACAGATTTTTATTTTGCTTGCCGTAAGACCTGTAACAGGTGGAGCACTGTTTCCTGTCACGGTTACAGTTCCTACTGCTGTACAGCTGATATTTCCTGGCTGATATACTTTTGTAATGGTTAAGGTATAAGTTCCCGGAGCATTAATAACAGGATTCAGGGTAGTTCCTCCTGAAACAATATTTCCTCCGGTAGTGGTCCAGTTAAATGTTGCACCCGCAGGATAAACGGAGGCTGATGCATCCAGAGTAGTCTGAGAATTGTTACAGGTAAGCACTGCCGGCGGTGCAATGGTAGGTACCATCTGTGGAGCTTTTACCAGTTGAAGTTGTGCCACTTTTGCACAGAAACCGGTTGCTACTCTCACATATACCGTACCTCCTGCACTCGGAAAAGCGGTAGGATTGGGAATTGTGTTTGCGTTTCCTGCATTAGCATCTGCCAATGTGGTATAGTATGTAAACACAGCACCAGGAGTAGTGCTTATCGAAGCCTGTGCTGATGTTAAATTAAAAGTTGCATTTCCTGCAGCATAACAGGCTGTCAGGGTGGCATTCTGTACAGTAGGAGATGTTCCGCCAACTACCGTAATGGTAGCTTCTCCCGGACAGGTGTTACCCTGAATAAAAACTTTAACGGTATACACACCTGGTGCTGTTGCCGTATAACTTGCGCCTGTAGCACCCGGAATCGCATTAGTTCCCAGATACCACTGATATGTTATATTGGGGCCCTGCACAGAAGCTGTAAAAGTCTGGGGTGTATTATCACACATATTAACAGATGAAGGCAATTGTACTCCGGCCGGATCCAGAATCTTCACTCCGATATCAAATGATCCTGCTTCAAGAAATACCGCAGAATCAAAATTGGGATCCTGATAGTCAGCAAGGACAATTTTAAAATGATAAGTTTCCCCTGGAATTACCGTTGCATGAGCAGTTAATGGAATAGTGCGTCCATTAAAGTTGGTCTCAATCTGAGCATTATTGGTCCCTCCATAATAGGCTTCATTCTTAGGTCCGCAATTTTGGTATTGCGGATGAATATTGGTAACACTTACAGGTCCTGCTCCTCCCGGGAGTACTGCAAGATTGGTATAAGTAGGATCAGACGCTTTTTTTAACAGCAAAGCAAAACCGTCGGTGATGGTACATGGAAAGTTTTGCTGATATTCTTTAGACGCGAATAAATATCTGAAAGTAATTTCAGTAGAAGCAGCTACAAAGTCAAATTCTATAGACGTTGCATTGGTAAGGTTATTATTACCGATTCCCAAAGCGTTTGCCAGGTCTACATCTCCTCCAGTTCCCAGATCATCACTTAAAGTTCCCTGGAAAACATTTCCCGCTTTACTGGCATATCCTGTAGAAAGGATAATCCCTTTACTGAAAGGAAAGTTGGTATTTGATTTATTAAAATATCCCCAGCTTCGGTTCTGATTACTTGCAGAAAGGTTTGGAGATACTGTTACATTGCTTACACTTGAGCTGGTACAGGTAGTTCCTCCTGATATAAGAACATCGTTGATCAGCTGGGTTATAGGATAGCCGGATTCCGGATAGCTTGGTGCATTTACATCTATAAATACACCGGCTCTCAAAGAAGCAGCCTTAGGTTTTGCAGCAATTTCTACCCTTCCTTTATTCTGAGCCAGAATAAAATTTCCCATGAAAGCTAAAAATAACGCTAAAAATAAATTTCCTCTCCTCCTATTTAACATTTTATATTATTTTAAACAAAAATACTATTTTTTTTGATTGAAATTCAAGTTAACACAATTTACATTATTACTAACGCAAATTTATTTATGTTAGAATATCAACTCTGTTTATTTTAAAATAATAAAAAAAGACTGACAAAATTGTCAGTCTTTCAGTTAATAGTTTAATTATTCTATATTTTTAAGCAATATCCATCCTGTTTTCACAGTAAGTTCCTTACTGGCAGGGTCTTCAAAGGTTACCTGATACCAGTACGTTGAAGTAGGAAGTTTTTTGCCCTGGAAGTATCCGTCCCAATATGGTCTGATTTTCTCTGCTTTGAAGACTTCTCTTCCATAGCGGTCGAAAACCTGTCCGCTGAAATCCTTATAGTTGACAACTCCGCTGAAATCAATAATATCATTAATATTATCCCCGTTTGGAGTGATTACATTTTTCATTACGAAGGTGAAAAATTCAAGGAAACCTACACAGCTTGTATATTTAACTCTAACCCTGATCGCAATGATTTTATTTTTAGGCACATTGTTAAATATATTTGAAGACTGCCATGTAACTCCGTTATCTACGGAATATTCCAGAATACCATTACTTGGATTACTTGCTGTAATGATCATGGTTCCGGTTTCATTATAATCTACTTTTATCACTTCCGGAATTACGGCTTTAATCACCTCAGTTTTGAACTCTTTTGAACAAACTCCGTTACTGATCGTTACCGAATATACTCCCGGAGTACCTACTGTAATGCTCTGACTTGTTTCGCCAGAACTCCACTGATAGGTATATCCCGGTCCTGAACCTGCATCAAGGATAATTTTATCACCCTGACAGATATGACCTCCTTTCAGATTTGAAACAATAGCAGGAACTACTTCAATTGTAATACGTGCAGGCTGAAGAGATTTACACCCTTGCGCTCCGATTGCATATACAGTATACGTAGTGGTCTGAGTTGGACTTACAGTTCTTATTCCTCCCGTAGTCGCAGCAGCATCACCCCATTCATAGGTTACTCCGCCGGTTGCAGTTAATAATACAGATTCACCGGCACAGATCTTTAACCTTGGAGCCGTCAGCACAGCGGTTGGTGTTTCTTCTTTCCTTAATGTTAAGGTTGCAATCTTACTACAGAAAGCTCCATTGGAAACCAACACATATAATATTTGACCATCCGTGCCTGTATAATTGGTCAGATTCGTGATATAGCTGTTATTTTGAGCCTGTGCATCAGCCTGATTGGCATAGAAACGGAATACCGCTCCCTGCGTTGTACTGATGAGAGGTTTAGCAGCTTCCAGATTAAACGTAGTCAATGAAGGGGTTGTACAGAGCTTAAGTTCAGCATTTTGTACGGTAGGACTTGTTCCTCCAATGATTGTAATGGTTGCTTCACTAGGACACTGATTTCCCGGAACCATTACTTTTACCGTATAAACTCCTGCCTGGGTAGCTACATATATAGCACTAGTTGCTCCCGGAATGGCCACTCCGTCTTTATACCACTGATAAGTCATTCCCGGAATCGGGGCTACCTGGGCTTTAAGCTGTTTTGGTGTATTGTCACACATATTGATGCTTCCCGGTAAAACCACTCCTGTTTCATCTACAATCTTAATTCCAACGTCAAAAGATCCTCCTTCCAGGAATACAGCTGAGTCGTGAGTAGAGTCCTTTGCATCTGCCAGTACCATTTTGAAATGGTAAGTCTGACCTGGGATTACTTCTGCAACAGCCGTTAAAGGTGTTGTTCTTCCGAAATAATTAATAAGCAGGTGCGGGTTTGCCAATCCTCCAAAATAAGCAGCATTAATAGGTCCGCAAGTGAATCCGTTTCCTGCAGGAACGATATTGGTTGCACTTACAGGACCAGCAGTTCCAGGTAATACCGCAAGATTGGTATAAGTAGGATCCCCTACTTTCTTCAGCAACAGTGCAAAAGCATCAGAATAACCGAGACAAGGGTAATTTGAAGTATACTCATCAGAAGCGAATATATAATTAAATTTTACCTGATTGGAATTCGGAACGAAATCAAATTCAAGGGCTACCGCATCCGTTAAGCTAACATTGGCTCCGGTAGCTGCTACAAGGTCTGCATCACTCCCTGTTCCTACTGATTGTCCTACAGCTGCTACGTAGCTGTTACCTGCTTCAGAAGCATACCCTGTAGTGAGCACAATCCCATCCGTAAAAGGGAAGTTGGTTGTTCCTTTATGAAAATATCCCCAGAATCTGTTGTTGTTGGTCACATCATGATTAGGAGATACGGTAACATTCGTAACGTTGGCTGTTGTACAGTTGGTACCGCCATTGATCAAAATATTCTTTACCAGCTGCTCCGGAGTATAGTTTGAAGGAGTATAAGGAGGTACATTCACGTCAATGAATGCTCCTGCCCTGAGGCTGGCTGCAGAAGGCTTTATCTTTTCTGATTTTCTGACAGGTCTCGTTTGAGAAAACGCAGAAACAGAAATCAATAAAAGAGAAAAAAGGAAAAAATAGTTTTTTAGTCTATAAATTAACATTTTAATTTCATTTGTTCAAATGTAGCAAAAATAATTATATCAAATTAGCCTTTAACACTAGTATTTCATAAACAGACAGCTAAATCCACAACATTTTTTTCTTATTGTTACATTTTCTTCAAATCATAAAAAACAAAAACCATATCATAAAAAAACAGATCAATAGTATTGATCTGTTTATGTTTTAGCAGTTATTCTTCTGCCTGTTTATCATCTTTTTTAAGCTGATCGATTTCATTCTGCAACTGGGATATAATATCTTTCAAAGCTTTTATTTCGTTCTTGTTTGAGCTTACATTACTTTTCAGCATTACATTTTTCGCTCTTTCATTGTGATCTTCTTCATCTTCTTCCTCATTGATCTCCTCAATATCTTCCTGAATGTCTTCGATATCTTCATTAATCTCTTCAATGTCTTCACTGATTTCTTCGATATCCTCGCTGATCTCTTCAATATCTTCCTGAATATCTTCAATATCTTCGCTGATCTCTTCAATATCCTCCTGGATATCTTCAATTTTCTCATGACTCTTGTTCACGGACATCTGAATGAAGATTGCCAGATAAATAGCTTCCAGAGAAAGTACTGTCGTAAGAATGAGAAGCATTTTATCAAAATTGACAATATTCAACATCGGAAGCACAAACGAAGTTATGAACAGTAATGTATGAACAATCAGGGATTGGATAGACCCTATCCATGATGTAATCTTATCTGCTATTTTTTCAAGAACTTCTGTTTTTTCGTTATATTTTTTCATCCTTATATGTTTACAACAGTTCCTTTGTTACTCCTAATCCAAACAATGCAAAATCATATTTTGCCGGATCTTTCTCATCAAATTTTCTGATGGCAATATCCAGTTCTTCTACCGTTTTCCAGTCGTTCTGGGTTCTGGAAACCAATCCCAGCTTTCTGGAAATATTTCCGGTATGTACATCCAGAGGAATGGAAAGGTTTTTCTGATCTATATTTTCCCAGATTCCAAAATCTACGCCACGTTTATCTTTGCGTACCATCCATCTCAAAAACATAATAATCCTTTTGGCAGATGAATTTTTATAAGGTGAGCTGATGTGTTTATGGCTTCTGTGCTTTTCTGTTTCTAAAAATCCGCTTCTGAACCTTTCTATGGCATGCAAAAAGTTATTCTCTGTTTCTTTTATTTCAAATAAGCTTTCCAGGCTTTCATTTTCTTTATAAATCCTGTTGAACTGTCGGATGAAATAGGAAAAGTCCTGTCCGTTGAAAGTTCTGTGAATGCTTTTATCCTGAATACTTTCCAGATCTTTTTCTGTATAATTCATCACAAAATCATAGGGAGAATTCCCCATAATATCAAGCATTTTGTCCGCAGAATTAATGATCGACTTTCTGTTTCCCCAGGAGATCGTAGCTGCCAGAAAACCTGCAATTTCAATATCCTGCTTTAAAGAAAAACGATGTGGAATCTGTATCGGGTCATTTTCAATAAAATCGGGAGCGTTATACTGATCTGCCTTTTCATTGAGATAATCTCTTAGTTCTTCAAATTTCAGCATATTTATTTTAAATCTTTACACTTTCCAATGCTTTTGGCAGGAATGTGTTGGGAAAAATTTCTCTTGCTTCATCGGTAAATACGGTAAGATCTCCGTATCTGTTGGAAAAATGTCCTAAAATCAACTTTCCCACCTGAGCTTTCTGAGCAATTGTAGCTGCTTCCAAAGCTGTAGTGTGGCCTGTATAATCCGCCATTTCCTTCAGGTCGTGTAAAAAAGTGGATTCATGATATAAAACTGTTACATTTTTGATAATCGGAATTACACTTTCAAGATAGCGGGTATCACTACAGAATGCATAGGATACTGATGGAGCCGGATCAACAGTCAGAATCTCATTTTTAAGAACGTAACCGTCACTTAGTACAAAGTCCTTCCCTGCTTTGATATTATGATAATCACAGGTTTCAATTTCGCTGTATTTAGCAATCTCTTTCATATTGAGATGCCTGTCTTTCGGTTTTTCTTTAAAAAGGTAGCCGTTACAGTAAATCCTGTGATCCAAAGGGATAGTATATACTTCTATCCTGTTGTCTTCATATATTTTTTCAGAATAATCTTTATCCAGCTCATGGTAAACCACTTCAAAACCGCGATGGGTTTCTGTAATCTGAAAAATGGTTTCCAGCATCTTTTTAATTCCTTTCGGACCATAAACGTGCAATGGGTTTTCTCTTCCCAAAAGACGGAAAGAAGCAATAAGCCCCGGCAGTCCGAAACAGTGGTCGCCGTGAAGATGAGAAATAAAGATATGATTGATTTTTGAAAATCTTGCTTTCGCTTTTCTCAGCTGCACCTGCGTACCTTCTCCACAATCGATAAGAAAGAGTCTTTCCTCCATTTCCAGCAGCTGTGCCGTGGGTGATGTGTTGATGGTTGGAATCGCTGAATTAAAGCCTAATATTGTTAAATAAGTACTCAAATCAATAATTTATGGTAACAAATGTACAACAGAAAAACCAAATGGACGTTTTGCCCTGATATTTAAACTTAATCAGTCACTTTTAAAAAATCCATAAATAAATCCAATGCCTGCTTACGGTGGCTGATTTTATTTTTGTCTGCAGGATCCATTTCTGCAAAGGTTCTTTCATATCCTTCAGGAACAAAAATCGGATCATATCCGAATCCTTTAAATCCTTTGTTTTCTGTGAGTAAATTTCCGTGAACCCTGCCCTCAAAATATTGAGCCCCGTTTTCATCATAATAGCAAAGAACTGTCACAAAATAAGCTTTCCTGTTTTCAATTCCCTGCATTTCTTCCAATACTTTTTCGATATTTTTTGCAAAGTCATGATCTCCGGCATAACGGGCAGAGAAAATCCCGGGTCTTCCATCCAAAGACTCTACAACCAGACCACTGTCATCCCCCAGACTTGGAATACCTGTTTTTTCAAAGCAATATTTGGCCTTGATCAGGGCATTGGCATGGAAAGAATCTCCATCTTCCACAATTTCTTCGTGAATATTATAATCGGTAAGACTCTTCACAACGCAGCCACTTCCCAGGATCTGCTGGATTTCTTCTTTTTTATGTTCGTTGTGGGTAGCTACTAATAATTCCATTTCTATATTCATTTTCAATTTTTACTTTTTTAATCAGGTTACCTACATTTCAGCATAATGCACTTTATACTTTTTCATAAAAAGATAATAGAATAAAGAGAAAAGTACAATTCCTGCAGCCAGTACAAGCCATTCTGAAATATGAAGAACCTTCGCAAAACTCTCATCTTTACCGTAAAGTACCAATAAAGACAGGGTTAAATTATTAAATGCATGCAGCAGTATCGGCAACAGCAAAGATTTTGTTTTATGATATACCAGTCCCAGCACACAGCCCAGCATTACTGCACTGATGAACTGCCATGGATTTCCGTGAACAACCCCAAAAATAATGGAGGCGTACAAAATGGCTCTCCAGGGTTTCACTCCCTTATTGATCAATCCTTTCTGAATAATTCCCCGGAATATAATTTCTTCAAAGACCGGAGCCATAATCACCGTCATGATAATCATCACAACCGGATTGTCAGTTAATTGACTCATCAGCTGGGTAAAATATTCATAAAAATCCCCGAAAAATGGTCCCGTAGTAGGAATCTGAGCAGCAACAAACTCAGAAATAAACATCATCCCGGTCATCATTGGAAAGATCAGAAGATAGGTAGAAAAATTAACCGATGATAAATTGAAGTTAAGCTTCTTTTGGGTGGTACGCCTTACGATGAAAAAATCAAAAAAGGCAATTGCAGTAAGGAATCCCACGGAATTTGCTACCATCAGAAACCAGTCTTTCAGTTCAATATTTTCCCTGAAAACAACTTTCCAAAAAGTGCTGAATAAAGAAACAGCCATTGTTCCTACGAATAATCCAATCACCAAAACAACACCACCAATCCATGTAAAAGTAAACTTCGGATATTTGCTATTTTCCATCCTTTCTCTGTAAAAGTTTATGAGAAACAAAGATAATTTTTTTGACTGCCACAGGCAACTAAAAAAGGACTTTCTTATGTATTTGATGATGTTATAAAGTCCATTTGTAAACCGTTTCCAAACTCTTCTACCCGCCTACGCTCTATAGTGATCAACATTGTCTTCATTTAAATTTGAAAACCTCGTAAAAAATCACGATTTTTGCAACTTCAAAATACGATATGTCAGACTTAATCAAAGAAATACAAAAAAGAAAGACCTTCGGGATCATTTCCCACCCGGATGCCGGAAAAACAACCCTTACAGAAAAGTTACTTCTTTTCGGGGGTGCTATTCAGGAAGCGGGTGCGGTAAAATCCAACAAAATAAAAAAAGGAGCCACCTCCGACTTTATGGAAATTGAAAGACAGAGAGGAATCTCAGTAGCAACTTCCGTATTGGCTTTTGAATACAGAGACCATAAAATCAACATTCTCGATACTCCGGGTCACAAAGACTTTGCTGAGGATACCTACAGAACATTAACTGCTGTAGATTCCGTAATCGTTGTTATTGACGTTGCAAAAGGGGTTGAGGAACAGACCGAAAAATTGGTCCAGGTTTGCAGAATGAGAAACATTCCGATGCTGGTTTTCATTAATAAGCTTGACCGTGAGGGTAAAGATGCCTTCGATCTGTTAGACGAAGTAGAACAGAAATTAGGATTAACCGTTTGTCCGCTTTCTCTGCCAATTGGTATGGGAAGTGATTTCCAGGGAATTTATAACATCTGGGAAAACAATATTCAGTTATTCCTCGAAGAGAAAAAACAGAAGGTTGGTGATTCCATTAAGTTTGATGATATCAATGATACTTCTATTGACGAGGTTATCGGTGAAAAAGCGGCTAGTACTTTAAGAGAAGAGCTTGACCTGATCCAGTCTGTATATCCTGAATTCAATCGTGATGACTATATGAGGGGCGATCTTCAACCTGTGTTTTTCGGTTCGGCATTGAATAACTTTGGTGTACGTGAATTATTAGATGCTTTCATTGATATCGCGCCGATGCCACAACCTAAAGAAAGTGATACCCGTCTGGTAAAACCGGAAGAAAGCACTTTCACAGGATTCGTTTTCAAAATCCATGCGAATATGGATCCTAAGCACAGAGACAGACTTGCTTTCGTAAAGATCGTTTCCGGTACTTTTAAAAGAAATGAAAATTATTTACTGGTAAGAGAAGGTAAAAAAATGAAGTTCTCCTCCCCTAACGCATTCTTTGCAGATAAAAAAGAAGTGGTGGAAGAAAGTTTCCCTGGGGATATTGTTGGTTTACATGATACGGGAAGTTTCAGAATCGGAGATACACTGACAGGTGGAGAAAAGTTAAACTTCAAAGGTATTCCAAGCTTCTCTCCTGAACATTTCCGTTATATCAACAACAATGATCCGTTAAAAGCCAAGCAGCTGGCAAAAGGTATTGATCAGTTGATGGATGAAGGAGTTGCCCAGCTGTTTACACTTGAAATGAATGGCAGAAAGATCATCGGAACAGTAGGAGCCCTTCAGTATGAAGTTATTCAGTACCGTCTTGAGCATGAATATGGTGCTAAATGTACTTATGAACCATTATCCATGCATAAAGCATGCTGGGTAGAAGCTGATGAAAAATCTGAAGAGTTCAAGGAATTTGCAAGATTAAAGCAGAGATTCCTGGCAAGAGACAAATACAATCAACTGGTATTCCTTGCTGACTCATCTTTCACCATTCACATGACGCAGGAGAAGTTCCCGAATGTGAAACTGCACTTCATCAGTGAATTTAGAGATATTAAATAAAGGTAAAATCGCGAAAAAGCGAAATTGTTTAAATATAGATCCGCAGAAGTTTTCTGCGGATTTTTTTTCTTACTATAATAAGGATCGAGAACACAGATACTGTTTTTACAGCATTAAAACGCAGAAAAACATTTTGTAAATCTTTTGTAAAACAAATACAAAACACTGAAAATACAACAGTTATAACTTTACCAGCAGAATACAGTCTATTTACAACTGTTACAAGAACTTCACTTCTAATTTTACTTCATCAAAAAATTAATCTTATGAAAAAGTTCATATTACTCGTTGCTGTATCAGGCACTTTCATTATGTGTAAAAAAGGCGAGGCTGCCCAGGATAAGATCAATGAAGCAATCCACACAGCTGACAGCGCTTCGACAGTGGCTACGGAAACTGTTGACAATGTCAGCAAAACAGCAGATAAGGTTCTCGATTCTGCGAGTATTAAAATAAAAGATTTTGAAAATACCAAAAATGACATCCAGCAAAAAATAGAGAACACCTCGAAAATGGTAGATTCTTTATCTGAGAAAATAGCTGCAACAAAACTGGAATCAAAAGTTGAAAAAACAGATTCTGCAGAAAAAAAATCTGAAAAAATTGCTGTAAAAGCTCCTGCTCCGAAGGTTATTAAAGAAACCAAAATCATTTACAAAGAAAGGCCCAAAAATGACAGCTATGAATTGAATATGGCCAAAGATAAAATGGTAAAATCAGGGTATCTTGCTATAAAAGCAGAGAATGCAGAAACGGTGAAGGAAATCATCAGGGATGAAGCCTATAAAAATAATGCTTACATCAAAAATGAAAATCTTTCTTTTGTGGAATCCGCAAGTCCTGACGGGGAAAATCAAAAAGTTTACAGCCTTGATATTAAAGTTCCTATGCAGTACTTTGATGGCTTAATGAATGCTATCAGCAGCAATATCGGGGATATTGATACAAAAGATATTCAGGTTTCGGGAAGTCAGTATGCAGATAATATCATCTGTACAATCAATGTCAGTATCAGCAATCAGCTCAAAGTGGAAAAAGAACCTGAGACCTTTGGTGGCAAATCATTAGCGGCTATTGAATCAGGCTGGAATGTTATTACTTCCATATTCCTGTTTATCCTGCCGTTATGGCCTTTGTTTCTTATTGCCGGCATTGGATATTATTTCTATAAAAAAAAGAATAAAAACACCGCTGACAATGACTCTCATTAGATTTTTAATATTTTTTTAATGAGATTTGGAACTGATGTTCGATTCTTATGTTTAATTTTATCAAATATTCAACGGAAGTATTGTTTATTAGAAAAATTACTGCTAACTTTAAGTATAGTCAAAGTAAATGAATCTTCGATACAGACGAAGTTCTCAATAAAAACGGAAATTTTAATTTCATATATTAATATTTTGTGATTTGGTGTAAAAGTAAGGCTCTCAATCTGAGAGCCTTATTTGTTTTTATTTCATGTTCACTACTTTATCTACGATAAATTTTGTGTTTCCTCTCCACGGAAGAGCGCCGTTGTACTCTTTGTAATGCAGATCAAAGGTTTTACCACTATTGGTTTCCAGTTGTTTGAAAACTTCAGGATCATCTACAGAAAACTCAAACTCATAACTTGTAATGGTTCCTGTTTTCCCTCTTCCAAAACCTTCCTGGATCAGTTTTCCTTCATAGGTTTTAAAGATATAGCCTTTCTTCATAGCATAATTCAGGTAGCCGGATTTTACTCCTTCCCCAAAAACGAAATAATACTTATACCATACAAATACTCCCAGTAAAAGCAGTACGACACCGAGGGTGATCCACAAAGATTTTTTCATAGTAGTGTGTTTATAAAATGTTATTTTGCGATGCTTCTTGAGATCACGATTTTTTGGATTTCAGAAGTTCCTTCATAGATCTGAGTGATTTTCGCATCTCTCATTAATCTTTCTACGTGATATTCTTTTACGTATCCGTATCCACCGTGAATCTGTACTGCCTCAATCGTAGTATCCATTGCTACCTGAGAAGCGTATAGTTTTGCCATTGCTCCGCTTTCAGAAATATCTTTTCCTGCATCTTTTTCACAAGCTGCTTTGAAACACAACATTCTTGCAGCAGTGATCTGAGTAGCCATATCAGCCAGTTTGAATGCGATCGCCTGGTGGTTGATGATTTCAGTTTTGAAAGCTTTTCTTGTTTTAGCATATTTTAATGCCAGTTCGTAAGCTCCTGAAGCAATACCTAACGCCTGGGAAGCAATACCAATTCTTCCTCCGTTCAGTACAGCCATCGCAAAGTTGAATCCGAATCCGTCTTCGCCGATTCTGTTCTCTTTTGGAACTTTTACGTTATTAAAGATCAAAGAATGCGTATCACTTCCTCTGATTCCTAATTTGTCTTCTTTTGGTCCAACCTCAAAACCTTCCCATCCTCTTTCTACGATGAAAGCATTGATTCCTTTATGCTTTTTCTCAGGATCTGTCTGTGCAATTACAATATAATAGCTAGCTGTACCACCATTTGTGATCCAGTTTTTGATACCATTTAAAAGATAGTAATCTCCTTTGTCTTCAGCAGTTGTTTTCTGAGAAGTTGCGTCAGAACCTGCTTCCGGCTCAGACAATGCAAATGCTCCGATTACCTGTCCGCTCGCCAGTGGAGTAAGATATTTTACTTTTTGCTCTTCAGAAGCAAATTTTTCAAGACCGGCGCAAACCAATGAATTGTTTACAGACATTACAACAGCTGCAGAAGCGTCCACTTTTGCAATTTCCTCCATGGCAAGCACGTAAGAAACGCTGTCCATACCTGCACCTCCGTATTTTGGATCTACCATCATTCCTAAAAGTCCCATTTCTCCCATTTTCTTCACCTGTTCTGCAGGGAATTTCTGGTCACGGTCTCTTTCAATCACTCCAGGTAAAAGTTCGTTCTGTGCAAAGTCTCTTGCTGCCTGCTGAATCATCAGCTGTTCTTCCGATAAATTAAAGTCCATAAAAAAAATAATTAGATAGCCGTAAATTTACACTTTTTAAGCAAATCTGAAAAAATAAATTAAAAGCAGGAAAATGGCACAGAAAAAGCAATTTTGGAGAGGTTTAAAGATCTGAGATCTATGTTTCGGGATTCAAAAGAATAAGATTCCAGATTTAAACAGAAATAATACAGGAATTGTGGAGTTATATAAAAGGCCTATTGAAAAGATTAACCTTTTATTCAGGCTTTCAAAGCTGTTTCTGATATAAATTGTTATGGCAAGCATTTAAGTAATTTCTAATTATTGGCTTCAGATGTTTTCAATTAAAAAAAATGCTTATATTTAAATTTCTTTATAAATTACGTAAAAAATCATGACGATCAAGAGATTATTCGATATTCCACACTACGCTTTGGAGAAATATCCTAAAACGGATATGTTTGTAACAAAGTATCATGGTGAATGGAAAAAAACTTCTACGCAGGAGTTTATTAATGAGGGAAATAAGATATCAAGAGGGTTGTTGAAACTGGGCATAAAACCTGGTGACAAGATCGCTTTGATTACTACAAATTCCCGCACTGAATGGGCAATTATGGATTTCGGGATTTCTCAGATCGGGGTCGTTTCAGTACCGGTTTATCCAAGTATTTCTCCGGAAGATTATGAATTCATCTTCAACAATGCAGAAATTCAGTACTGTTTTGTTTCTGATAAGGAGCTATTGAATAAGGTCATGAAAGTAAAACACAACATTCCGAGCTTACAGGGAATTTTTACTTTTGATAACATCAGCGGCGCGGCCAACTGGAGAGAGATTCTGGATCTGGGTAAGGATGAATCTACACAAATTGAAGTGGATGATCTTTCCAATGCAATCAACACTGAAGATCTGGCGACGATCATTTATACTTCCGGAACCACCGGAAGACCGAAAGGGGTGATGCTTACTCACAATAATATTGTTTCCAACATACTGGGAGCTATTCCGAGGATTCCCAAAAAGAGAAGTTTCGATTACAAAGAAGCGAGAGCATTAAGTTTCCTACCGATCTGTCATATTTTTGAAAGAATGCTGTTCTATCTTTATCAGTACAACGGTTTTTCCCTTTATTTTGCGGAAAGCATTGAGAAAATGGGTGAAAACGTAAAAGAAGTAAAGCCACATTACATGACTGTAGTACCAAGACTGGTAGAAAAAGTATATGATAAAATTTACAATACAGGATCTTCTGCCGGAGGACTGAAATCAAAAATCTTTTTCTGGGCACTGAATTTAATCAGTAAAAAGAAAACCATTTCAAAGCCATCCGGACTTCAGGAAATCATTGCCGATAAACTGGTATTTTCCAAATGGAGAGAAGGTTTAGGTGGCGAAATCGTGACTTTGGTTTCTGGGTCTGCAGCATTATCCACAAGACTCAACCTAATTTTCCAGAATGCAGGAATTCCTATTCTGGAGGGCTATGGTTTAACAGAAACTTCTCCTGTAATTTCTGTAAACAGCTTTGATAAGATGAAGGTAGGAACCGTAGGAGTTCCATTGGATAATCTGAAAGTAAAAATACAGGAAGACGGTGAAATTACCGTTAAAGGCCCATCTGTATTCAAAGGATATTTCCAGAATGAAGAAATGACCAGAGAAGCCTTCACAGAGGATGGGTACTTCAAAACCGGAGATATCGGACATATAGACAGTGACGGATTTTTACAGATCACCGACCGTAAGAAGGAAATGTTCAAAACTTCCGGCGGAAAATATATTGCTCCCCAGACTATTGAAAATTTAGCAAAAGCTTCTAAATTCATTGAGCAGATTATGGTAGTGGGTGATGGTGAAAAAATGCCATGTGCTTTGGTACAGCCTGATTTCGAATTTGCAAAAAGCTGGGCGATGAGAAACAATCTGAACATTGGCTCTACACCGGAAGAGATTGCGAAAAGCCCTGAACTGAAACAAAGAATTGAAAAGGAAATAGAAGGTATCAACGAACATCTTGGGAACTGGGAGAAAATCAAAAAAATTGAGCTTACTCCTGAAGTATGGAGCATTGAAAGTGGATTGCTTACTCCAACATTAAAACTGAAAAGAAAAGCAGTTAAAGAGAAGTTTATTGCTTTGTACAATAAGATGTATGATCATCATGATTAAATACGATCAACCGCTTCATTTTGAGGCGGTTTTTTTATAGGTTTTAGCTAAAGCCAATGGAGAATATGGTATTTTTGATTAAACGGGCTAAAGACAGTTCTTATTGATTCCCATCATTCCGTTTTTTAATCAATTACAACACTATCAATGTCATTCTGTAGAATCCATGTTATGTTGAAAGAAGAACCGAGATTCTACGGAACGGCAAAGACTCTGATTAAATTGTACTGCTATGTTTAGATAAGTTCAGATAAAAAAAAGCTGCTTCATTTCTGAAACAGCTTTTGTATGTGATAAAATCAATAATTAGAATTTAATTACAGATTTCATTTTTTCGTTTTCTTCCATTACCAACTCGTCATCAACAAGGATTTTCCCAGAGTGCTCATCAATAATGATTTTCTTTCTCTGAGCAATTTCCATCTGCTTTTGTGGAGGAATCGTGAAGAAAGATCCTTTTGGAGCTCCTCTTTCCAATCCTACTACAGCAAGACCGTTGATAGAGTTTGTTCTGATTCTGTTGTAAGAAGCCAGTAATCTCTCATCAATTTTAGCTGCGAATTCTTTAGACTGCTCAATTAAATACTCTTCTTCTTTCTGAGTTTCAGAGATCAGCCCATCCAATTCTTCTTTCTTGAACTTCAAGTGGCTTTTCAGATCGTCGATCTTAGCATTCAGTTCGCTTAAAGTTTCGTTTTTGTGAGCAATTTTAGCTCCGAATTCTTTAATTCTTTTTTCAGCAAGCTGAATTTCCAGGTCCTGGAATTCTATTTCTTTCCCTAATGCTTCAAACTCTTTATTGTTTCTTACATTATCCTGCTGAGATTTGTATTTCTCAATTAAAGTTTTAGCATGGTTAATCACTTCATGCTTTGTTTTGATCTGATCTTCCTGATCTTTGATATCTGCATGAAATTTTTCAGCTCTTTTTTCAAGGCCTTCAATCTCGATTTCAAGATCTTCAACTTCAATTGGCAATTCTCCTCTAGTATTTCGGATTTCATCCAATCTTGAATCAATGATCTGTAAATCGTATAAAGCTCTTAATTTTTCTTCAACTGAAATATCGTTGGTTTTTGCCATATTTAAATGAAATAATTTACTGGGTTTGTTTTTTCAATAGATTTTGAAATTGCAAATGTACTAAATTTTTGTGATAAAATTTCAAATAATTGTTGAGTAACAAATTGTTCAGATTCATAATGTCCTATATCACAGATCAGCATTTTAGACTCTGCCAGAAAATAATCATGGTATTTAAGATCTCCGGTAAGGTAAGCATCACATTTTTTGGCGGCTGCAGATCGTATCCCACTGGCTCCTGAACCACCCAGAACCCCTACTCTTTTGATTTTTTTATTGTTGAAAGACGAATGTTTTATGACTTCAAGTCCAAACTTTTCTTTCACAAACCCAAGAAAATCCTTTTCATCCATTTCTTCTTCCAGGTCTCCATACATTCCCAGTCCGGCATGATGATTTTTATTATCCAGACTGTATATCTGATGCGCTACCTCCTCATAAGGGTGTGCAGCTTTCATCGCTCCTACAATCTGTCCCTGTTTAAAGTCTTCAAAAATTACAGAGATCATGTCTTCATCCGCATTTTCACGAATTCCCTGCTGCCCGGAAAATGGATTGGATCCTTCTACCGGTCTGAATGTTCCGTTGCCGTTCACTGTAAAGCTGCATTCGTCATAAAATCCAATGCCTCCTGCGCCGGCTGAAAACATAGCTTCCTTTACTTTTTCTGAATATTCTTTGGGAACAAATACCGTCAGCTGTTTTAAATTATTTTCCTTTGGCTGAAGAATTTTCATATTTTTTAGTCCCAGCTGGCTGCATATTCCATGATTTACCCCAAAGAAGTCATTATCAAATGCAGTATGAACGGCATAGATCGCTACTTTATTTTCAATAGCCTTTAATACGGCTCTTTCCACATAGTTTTTTCCCGTCAGGGATTTTAATCCTGAAAATATAATTGGATGAAAACATACTATGAGATTACAGTTTCTCGCAACAGCCTCATCTACTACATTCTCCAGCGCATCATGGCATACCAGAATCCCGGATACATCGCGGTCATAAACACCACACAACAATCCTACATTATCAAAATCTTCTGCCTGTCTGATACTTATTTCCTCTTCTATCTTTGCGATTACAGTTTTTAGTTTCATTACTTTATATTTTACAGTTACAGCGAAGATATTAATTTTACTAAAAATCCGGAAAAATTTCTACAGCAATAAAAAACCGGCTTTCATCGGCCGGTTCATTTTGATATTAAAAGAATAAAAAAGGCTGTTAATCTTTGAAAAGTGATACTCTTGTAAAGGATTCTATTACTACACCGCAGTTTATATCAGACTCCATAAAAAGCTGATAGCCTTTTCCGGGATCCAGACTCGCAGGGTCTGCAATGGTATAGAAGTAAAAGGTAAGAATGTTACCTGCTCCACTTGAACCGCTTGGAACCAACTGGATAGAGTTAATTTCAAAACCGGAATCAGGATTTTTAAACGTGGCCTTTACAGATCCTGAAGAATTAGATCCGGGAGTAATTGTTGCAATTACCCTCCATACGTGGACCTGACCGTTAATTTCATTTTCCCTCCATTTCCCTGTAGCCGAGACATAAATATTGCTTGTAACTCCAGGAAATGGAACAGTTGTTTCCGGCCAGCTTGTAGTAGGGCTTGGAGCAAAGACCAGCGGTGTGGCATAAAGTACCTGTTGTCTTGGGCCATAGCCACTTCCTGATGCACTTAAACTGAATGAGGGTTTTACATTTGCGTTTCCAGAATTTATTTTAACGACACCGTCGTTACCAGCCTGAGAAGATGTGGGAACAAAAAGCTGTCTCCAGAGGGTACCATCCCAATACTGGAAATTATTCGTTGTCGTATTAAAAATGAGAGTTCCTGCAGTAAGGTTAGCATTAACAACACCTGCAGGAGGTACTGTGGAAGCATTATTATCAGCCAGGTAAGTATCCCGGTCAGTGTCTGTAAGACGAGGAATGAGAATTCCTTTTTGGTTTGAGACTATATCCAGTACTGCGGCACCGTTTGGCGTAGTTGTATTAATCCCAACCTGAGCATACGTAAAACTGCTTATCAAAAAAAGCATAAACAAGGTTAAAATTTTTCTCATGATATAAAGCTTTTGTAGATTAAAATTACAAACTTGGTCTATAAAAATGTTAAAAAAAACATTTTTATATGTCATATTTTATTCGTATTTTACTAAATATAACACATTGAAAAACATATAATTAAGTGCATATAATTCACTTTTTAATGATAGAAAATTCATTAACATTTGCAGAATTCTTTTAACAATCATATCTTTACCCTATACTTTACAGAAATTACTAACTTCGCTGTGAAATAACCCTATAGAAATGGAAAGAGAACATAATCTTGTTCCTGAGGACAAACTTTGGAAAAGATACCTTTACCGGATAATTTACCGCTCCGATACAAAGCTTGGAAAACTCTTCGACATCATATTATTGTCTTTAATTCTTGTAAGTACTGCTATTATTATGATGGAAAGCGTACCTAAACTTGATAAAAGGTTTCATTATACTTTCCTGATCCTTGAATGGGTAATCTCTATTTTCTTCACCCTGGAGTATTCTATGCGGATTGCTGTAGTAAAAAATAAACGCAATTATATATTCAGTTTTTTTGGAATCATAGACTTTCTTGCTCTTGTGCCTTTTTACCTCAGCTTTTTCTTTCCGGTCACCAAATATTTCCTGATCTTCAGAATGCTGAGAATGCTGAGGATATTCAGGATTTTCAATTTACTTGATTTCATGAATGACGGCTACTTAATTGTGAGGGCATTAAAGAACAGTTCCAGGAAAATCTACATATTCCTTCTGTTTCTGATCATTTTCTCCGTTATTGTAGGTTCACTTATGTTTATGGTGGAAGGCGGGAGACAAGGTTTTGAAACGATACCGCAATCCATCTACTGGGCAGTGGTTACTGTGACCACCGTAGGATATGGTGATGTGTCTCCTATTACGCCTTTAGGAAAGTTTTTTGCGGTTGTTCTGATGCTGGCAGGTTATTCCATTATTGCAGTTCCTACCGGTATTGTAACAGCGGAGATGAGAAACAAAAGACAGAACCTGGAAATGGTATGTGAACGGTGTGGTAATGATGACATTGATGATGATGCAAGGTATTGCAAGAAATGTGGCAAGAAATTAGCTTAACATTTGATATAAGTAAAATTTATTCACCAAATACCACAAAATCATGGAACCGAAAAAGAAAAACAGACCGAATAGCCTAGTACTTATTCTTTTTGCACTGGTAGTGCTGATGATCGTCATTTATTTTATCTTAGTAATGTTCTTCCCTACTGTTTTTGATCTTATGAATAAGGGAGACATACAGCCGGTGCCCAACAAATGATCAGTAATAAGTTATGAGGTAATAATTGATCATAAATGATCATCAAGATAAAATAAAAGATGAGTGAAATGTTTCACTCATCTTTTATTGATCAATTTAACTTAAATCATCATCAATAAAAAATGACGGGTCATATGATCCGCCATTTTCTTTTTATTTAAATGATTAATTACTTTTTAATCGCTTTAATGGTGTGCTTGGTACCGTCTTTCATTTCCAGAGTTACTAAATAGACACCTTGCATTAAATCCCTCAAATGGATTGCAGATTCAGGGTTCGCAATAGTTTTCACCAGTCTTCCTGTAGTATCTGTTACCAATATATTTTTAACATTCTTGCTGTCAGAAATATTTAAAACATCTGTAAACGGATTAGGATAAACCTGGATCGTATTCTTCGCTACAGCAACTTCGGATGTTGCAAGGTTGGCGTTGTTAATACTAATATCATCGATATACAGATAATACTGGTCAGAATCTGAATATGCATTAAATCCAAAGAAATACACACCTGTTACAGGAACTGTAAATGTCACAGATTCTGTGTGAGCAACGCCATCATTAATTGAAGGATAATCTGCTACAGAACCTGTCATCGCTGCTGCATCCGGTGAAGTTCCGTAGGCTACTTTCAATTTTTCAACATAGGTTGATGAGTTATTACCATACTTATAGCTGATCGTATACTGCACTCCTGCTGTTAAATTCAGTCCTTGTGTAAAGAACCAGGTATTGGCAGCGCTGGAAGAGTTATAATGATACTTCAATACATTAGTCGTGAATCCCTGGCTGTCAGAAGGTGGATCTGACGTTTCCCAATTATTTCCTGTTCCCACATTAACATTCACGGTACAACCTGGAAGCGCCGGAACAGTAACATTTTCAAAATCTACAGTATAAGGAAGACCGGTACTTGAACATAATGTTGTAAATGAAGCCGACTCACTCCATACACTTTTACTGGTAGCACTACATGCAGATCTAACCCATACATAATAAGCAGTAGAAGCTGTTAAGCTCGGAATATTATAGGTAGTCGCAGTAATTCCTGTGAAATTAGGTGTAGTTGCGGATGTAGGTGCTGTATTGGTTGTACTATAATAAATATCATATCCGTTCGCAGGTACGGGAGTTGCTCCTGTCCAGGAAACTGTAGCTCCAGCTGCACTTAGATTGGAAATGACTAGTGCGCTAGGTTCACTACAAGCCGGTGCAACATCTATATTGATATCATCCACATATAATTTATTCATATTAGCATCAGAATAAGCCTGGAATCCAAAATAATAAACACCTGTAGAGGTCGGTGTGAAGTTTACAAAGGTACTGGTAGCTGCACTGGTGACAATATTCGGGTGATCTGCTAATGTATTAGTCATTGCTGCACCTGTAGCCGAAGTTCCGTAAGCTACTTTTAACTTTTCAGCGTACACAACTCCTTCTGCATTTGCATATTTATATTTGATTCTGTAGGTAACTCCTGCGGTAAGGTTTATTCCATTTGTGAAGAACCAGGTATCGGCACTATTGGCATAATCATATGAATACTGAAGTACATTTCCCGTAAATCCTTGAGCATCAAGGTCACCTGTTTCCCATATATTCCCTGAACCGTCATTAACCACTGAGGTACAATTCGGCAGATCAGGAGGTGTTATACTTTCAAAATTCAGAGTATATGGCACTCCTACAGCAACGCAGGATGTCATAAATGTAGCCATTTGGGACCACGCACTTTTATCTGTAGCAGTACATACGGAACGTACCCATACATAATAAGTAGTTGCTGGTGTAAGTGAAGGCAGGTTGGTACTTAATCCTGTGCTTGATCCTGAAGCTACCGTAGAAGCAGTAGGATATGTGCTGGAAACTGAATAGTAATATTCATATCCAACACCTGGTGCAGAAGATGGTGCCGTCCATGCTATCTGAGCTGAATTAGCTGTAACTGAAGATGCCGTTAAAGCAGTAGGGGCCAAACAGGTTGGAGCCGATCCAATTACCACTGTATAATCATGGGCTTCACCATAGCCTCCTGTATTACAAGGGATAGGTTGACTGGAATAACGATCTCCTACCCTCATTCTGTAAGTACCAGGAGTAACGGTAGAAGGTATTGTTATAAGCCCGGAAGTAATATTTTCTCCTCCTACAAGAGTACTGCTTGCAGACGCAGCAAGCTCAGGAGCTGCATCATCAAAAGTTCCGTCATTATTAAAATCTATCCAGATGCGTACATTCTGATTACTGTAATTGTGCTTAACGCTAAAATCATAACTTAAACCTGCATTCAGGTTGATTGTCATGGAAGTGTAATCTCCGTATGCATTCGTGGAGCATCCAGTATTCGAATGATCAAATCCGGCTGCCGGAATTTTAAAAGAATCTATCATGTCCCCTCCATCACAGCCACTGGCAAACTGTGGTGTACAGTAACTCTGTGCTGAGGATAAAAAGCCGGTTATTAAGAAACCAACAAGTAAAAAATTTCTCATATAAAAACAGTATTAGTTGATCAAATCTAGTGAAAATCAGCAACAAAAAAAATTATTTATTTATAATATGACAACAAATGTAAACTTTCCTTCAACAAAAGACAATTCCACTCATAAAAAAAGACTGCTCAAATTGAGCAGTCCTTTTTTCCATATCATTTAAAAGTCACTTATCTTTTAATTGCTTTAATGGTTTGCTTAGATCCGTCTTTCATATTCAAAACAACCAGATATAATCCTTCTTTCAGATCTCTCAACTGAAGTTCAGAAGAAGGTTTTTCAATTGTTTTAATCAATCTTCCGGAAACATCAACAATTGAAACTGATTGTACTTTAGAAACATCAGAAATTGTTAATGTATCAGTAAACGGATTAGGATATACATTAATCTTATTCTCTTTCACAGAAGTTTCAGAAGTTGCCAAGTTAGGATTTTGTTTTATTTCAACATTATCTAAAAGAACATCATCATAGAAGTATCCGTTACCATTTACATTTTTATTTACAGTAAATCTTACCTGAATAGTAGCCCCGATATAAGAAGCTGCTAAAGGAACAGCAACTGTTCTCCATTGATTCAGGTTTGTATTATCACTAAAGATCTCTATCCAACCATTTCCATCATTTACCTCTACAGTAAGTTTATTGTTATCATAAGTAGATGGAGAAACTGTAGTAGAAGTTGATGTTGAATGATTTTTAAACCAGTCAAAAGAAACAAGCGGTGCAGTTAATCCTGCCAGATTCACAGAAGGAGTAACCAATTGCACTGTATTCACTCCTGCTCCGCTATATGGCGAACTTGCATCTACCCAGGCGTAAGTACCTGCCGGTCTTCCATTGTTAGCTGTATTTGCACCATAATCTGCTGATCCTGAGAATTTCCAGAAAAGATTCGCATCAGTAGTAGTTGCCGTCGGATTTACATTATTCCAGCAGCTTGGAGCAACTCCTGCATCAAAGTTTTGAGAGAACGGAGCTGTTACTGCGTTACAAAGTGTAGTGAAAACAGTTGCCGGAGAAGTCCAGACACTCTTATCAGAAGCACTACATACAGATCTCACCCAAACATAGTAGGTTGTAGAAGCAGATAACCCGGATAAAGATGCTGAAGCTGTAGTGCTGGTTCCCGAAGCAGTTGTAGAAGCTGTAGGAGCAGTACTGCTTGTAGAATAATAATATTCATATCCATTTCCAGGAGCTGCAGCAGGAGCAGTCCATGAAACATTTGCGCCACCGTTTGTAATAGCAGAAACAGTAACACCTGATGGTTCTGAACAAGTAGGAGTAGCGTCTATATAAATATCATCAACATAAATCTGGTTCATATCCGCGACAGAATAAGCCTGGAATCCAAAATAATAAATACCAGTTGCGCTTGGTGTAAAATCTACGAAAGCACTTGTGGCTGTTCCACCGGTAATATTAGGGTAGTCAGCTAAAGTATTTGTCATAGCTGCACTTGTAGCTGACGATCCATAAGCAACTTTTAATTTTTCAGGATATTGTGTCGTTCCTGTTGAATTTGCATATTTATATTTGATTCTGTAGCTAACACCGGCTGTAAGGTTCAGTCCTTGTGTAAAGAACCACGTATTAGCAGCATTAGTGCTGTTGTATGAGTAGTTAAGTACTTTTCCTGTAAAGCCAGTAGGTCCAGTTGCTGTTTTCCAGAGATTTCCAGAACCACTATTAACAACTGTTGTACAGATAGGTAAAGCAGGCGTCGTAACATTTTCAAAATCTAAAGTATATGGTAAGTTGGTAGAAGTACATATTGTTTGGAAAGATCTTACCGTACATGCTGTAGCCGGCCCTGTAATATTAGCAGTATATGCAGTAACAGAGTAATAATAAGTTGTTGAAAAATTTAATGGAGAAGTGAAAGTATAAGATGTATTAGCTCCACCAGCAATATCCGTATCTAAAATATCATTACCACCTGAAGTTGTTCCAACTTTTAACTTGTAGCCTGTAGCCCCATTTACAGCATTCCATGTTATTGTAGGGTTTACGCTTACTCCTGTAGCACTGGATGCCGGAGCGGTAACTGTAGGACAAAGACCTAATGTTGTAAAGTTAGCTGAACTTGACCATACTCCTTTATCTGTTCCGTTACAATTTGCTCTCACCCAATAATAATACTGAGTTGAAGGAACCAGACCGGATAAATTTGCAGTTGTTATTCCGGCACCTACAGAACCTGAAGGAGTAACCGTTGAAACAGGTGTAGTGGAAGATGTAGAATAATAATATTCATATCCATTACCTGGAGGCGTTGTTGAAGCAGTCCAGCTTATCGTTGCGGTTTCAGGAGTTAAAGCAGAAGAAGAAAGACCAGTAACTGTACTTGTACAATTAGCCAATGTTGTAAAAGATCCTGTAGAAGCATAACCACTTCCTGTTCCTGCAGCATTTGGAATATGAGAGTAAACAGATTGCACCGAACCATTTAAAGCTTGTACCTGTACCTGATAAGTTGTATTCTGCGCCAGCCCTGTAATTGTGGCAGAAGCAGCAGAAACCGGATTACCAGCGAAGTCAGTCCAGTCACAACTTCCAACCGCTCTATACTGGACATTGTAAGCTGTTGCTCCTGTTGGAGCAGTCCAGTTGATTGTCGCAGCATTATTAGCAATTGCAGTTGCAGCAGCAAAAGTTCTTACTGGTGCCTGCGTACCTGGAGTCCATTTATACTGCAATCCGGCCGGAATTTTAACACTTGCATTGGTTGTACTGGAGAACAGCATAGTGCTGCTATTAGCACTACCGGTAACAGCTTTAGACCAGTCGCAGGTAGTACCGGAAGGTATATTTCCAATCATCAGAGAGTTAACATTTGAAGCGTAGGTAGTACTATTACCCCTTATTCCTACCTGAGGTGTACTGTTGGAGGTACTGGTTCCAGGATCTGTACAGTTTCCATATATGATTTTGATTTCTCCGGTAGCATACACAAGACGGATTTGAAAATTCAACCTTTCAGTAGATCTGTTGCTGTAATTGGCATGATCCTGCCACTGTACTACAAACTCAGTTCCCAGATCCTCATATCTTACTTCATGATTTCCGGGTGGCTGTGTTGTATCTGACGATGAAAAACCTCCATCCTGCCCAAAGGCTGAAATAGCTCCTGTTGTTGATCCCAGAGATGACAATGGAGTATAGTTTGTCCCTGAAGGTGCAGCTCCAAAGGCTATAAATCCATTAGCACTCACATAACATGTAGTCATCGCAACACCTCCAAAATTAAAAGGGGAAGAAAGAGGAATTGCCGCAGATACGTCATTATCATAAGTTGTATTATTTCCCACCGGAAATAATTTTGTACCTCCTGTAATTGAGGTGTAAGTCACCCCCGTACTTTTAGAAAAAGTATAGTTGGCGATGTTGGTTTGTGCATAGACTCCCATACTTAAAGAAGCCAGACACGAAAGTAATAGTTTCTTCATAAAATAGTAATAATAAAAGTTAGGGCGGTAAATGTATAAATATTAATTTAATTTTTAAAAGAAATACCAAAAAAATATCATAAAATTTTAAATAAAAACAAATAAAAAGAGTATAAAAACAAAATAAAATCAAACGTTTATTTAATTTTAATATTTATTTCGCAATACATTGAAAAACATCAAATAATTGACAATCAGCACTTTAATTACCATATAATTAAAATAGACTTCAGAAAATTTTTCTAATTAACATAAAAACACATTAATTTTTTTTCATAAATATTCTCAATATGCAAACAAAAAAAGAGTGACCTAAGCCACTCTTATACATTAATATTTTATTTTTTTATATTCTAATTCAAATAAAACTCATATTTATTCAATAACTGAATTTCTTTGATCAGATCTCCATTCAGATCAACTGAGTGCTTCATAGACTGCACTTCAATATGGGAATCATCTTCAAGGTTTTTAATAAAAAACTTCAGCTTTTGATTTCCTTTATTCCGATCCAGAACTGTTCTGAAAAAATCAAGATCTTCAGGCCTTACATCCATTACATCCATTACAAGCGAAATACTTTTTGCAAATCTTTCGAATGCTTCCTGAAGCTCTATAACATCAACTACATTAACGAAAACTCTTCCGTCTTTCACCTGGGCAAATTTTATTTTAAATATAACAAATCTCTGAACCTCCAGCTTTTCCTTCAGCCTCATATAATCTCTGTCCCCCAATCTGAATGAATATGAACCGGAATAGTCTTCCAGCGTAACAAAAGCAACCTTCTCACCACTTCTGAAACCATCCTGAACTCTGTATTCCGTAATTAGACCGGCGACAGTATACTCTTTTCCTCCGCCACCGTTTTCTCTTTCTTTCTGAAGGGTTTTCCAGTCTTTCTTTTTCTCTTCAAACAATTCTTCCTGCTTGTTGGCAAAGGCCTGCTCCTTATAAGCATCCACTTCATCGAGATTCAGGAACAGGAAATTTCCTTTTGGTTCTGCTTTTTTGGTCACTTCTTCTATAACTTCCTCTTCACCTGCCACTACATCATCTGAAACAATCTCAGTAAGATCCACAGCATCGTCCAGGGCATCCTGCTCCAAAACAGGTGCTTCATCTGTAACTACCTTTTCTTCTTCATTTTTCTCAAGAACCGCTTTCTTGGAAAGCTGTCCCTGCATAAACTGAAACTGATATTTAAATTCATCCAGCGGATGTGCAGAAAGGTAGAAACCAATAATCTCTTTTTCTTTATTGAGCTTATGCATATTTGGCCATTCGGGACATGGTGCAAGTTTAGGCTGTTCAATCTGAACTTCTTCCGCAAAATCTGCAAATAACGAGTGTTCCATCTCATTTTTACTTTCCTGAAAGCTTTGTCCGTATCTGATCAGTCTTTCCAGGTTTGTTTTCCCGGCCATATCAATATCAAAATACTGACCTCTGTGGAATGAATCCAGCTCGTCAAATGCACCGGCTAGCACCAAACTCTCCGCTACCCTTTTATTCATCTGGGAAGGCAAAATTCTTTCAAAGAAATCATAGATATTTTTGAATCTTCCGTTTTCCCTTTCTCTGGTGATCGCCTCGCTCGGCCCTTCACCTATTCCCTTAATCGCTCCCAGCCCGAAACGGATCTGCCCTTTTTCGTTTACTGAGAATTTATATTGAGATTCATTAACATCGGGACCTAATACATCCACGCCCATACTTTTACAATCCTCCATGAACATAGTAATTGAATCTGTATTGTTAATGTTGTTACTCATCACACTCGCCATATATTCTGCCGGGTAATTGGCTTTTAAATAAGCAGTCTGATAAGCGATAAAGGCATAACATGTTGAGTGAGACTTATTGAAGGCATATTCTGCAAAGGCTTTCCAGTCATTCCAGATTTTTTCCAGTCTTTCCTCATTCAGGTTGTTTTTGCGACCACCTTCAATAAATTTCGGATACATTTTATTCAGAACGTCAATCTGCTTTTTACCCATTGCTTTTCTTAGCGTATCGGCCTCACCTTTGGTGAAATTAGCCAGCTTCTGGGACAAAAGCATTACCTGCTCCTGATAAACGGTAATTCCGTATGTTTCTTTTAAATATTCTTCCGTTTCCGGCAAGTCATAAACGATTTCTTCAATTCCATGCTTTCTGTTAATAAAGTTTGGAATATACTTAATAGGGCCTGGACGATACAAGGCATTCATAGCGATAAGATCGGCAAAAACCGTTGGTTTAAGCTCTCTCATGTATTTTTGCATCCCGGGACTTTCATACTGGAAAATCCCTACTGTTCTTCCTTCTTTAAATAACTGATAGGTTTTAGCATCATCAAGCGGAATAAGATCGGGATCAATATCAACTCCATGCCTTGCTTTCACCAGTTTTAAAGCGTCTTTAATGATCGTCAGTGTTCTGAGCCCCAGGAAGTCCATCTTCAGAAGACCTGCACTTTCTGCTACCGAGTTATCAAACTGAGACACGAGGATATCAGCATCTTTTGCAGCAATCGTCACAGGAACCAGGTTGCTCACATCTTCCGGTGTGATGATCACCCCACAGGCGTGAATTCCGGTATTTCTGATACAGCCTTCCATCTTTTTAGCACTGGCCAGAACTCCGTGCCGCGAATCATCCGGACTCTCGAGAACGTATCTCATTTCATCAACGAGCATCTGCTCTTCCGGCTTTAGCTTATCATATTTTGCTAAAGCTTTTGCAATGTTCATTCCGGGTGTGGAAGGAATCAGCTTGGCAATATTATTCGTATCCGGAATCGGAACATCCAGTACTCTTCCGGCATCTTTAATGGCAGACTTTCCTCCAAGTACAGAATAGGTAATGATCTGTGCTACCTGGCTCTGTCCGTATTTTTCAATTACCCATTTGATAACCCTGTCTCTTCCTTCGTCATCAAAGTCAATATCAATATCGGGCATGGATACCCTTTCCGGGTTCAGGAACCTCTCAAAAAGGAGGTCGTATTTAATAGGGTCAACATTGGTAATTCCGATACAGTAAGCTACCGCAGATCCTGCAGCAGAACCTCTTCCCGGACCAACCCAAACTCCCATTTTACGGGCCTCGTTACAGAAATCCTGTACAATAAGGAAGTATCCCGGATAACCGGTATTGGCAATTACTTCAAGCTCAAAGTCAAGACGCTCTTTGATTTCATCGGTAATACCTTCTTCTCCATATCTGTTTTTTGCTCCTTCATAGGTAAGATGCGTCAAATAAGCCATCTCTCCTCTTTTCCCACCATCTACCTCATCTTCTGCATGGATAAATTCTTCGGGGATATCAAACTTAGGAAGCAGTACATCTCTCTTTAAGGTATAAGGTTTAAATTTCGCCCGTAAATTCTTCATAAGCATCAAATGCATCAGGATAAGCTAAAAAAGCTTCTTTTATTTCATCTGAACTCTTGATATAATATTCACCTGTAGCCAGTCCCCTTCTTTTACCAAACCCTTTTCCTATAGGTGTTGTGAGTTTTTCACCATCTTTGATACAGCTTACAATATCCTGGATATTGGCATCATCTTTATTGGTGTAAAAAGTCTCGTTCTGAGCTAAAATTTTGACATTATATTTATCCGCCAGATATAACAGCACTTCATTCAAATGCTCTTCTTCAGGAAGTTTATGATTTTGAATCTGTACATAAAAATCATCTTCAAAAGTATCTTTCCACCATTTGAAAAGCTCCTCTCCTTTCTGTTCACCGGTATTCAAGATCGCATCAGGAATATCCCCCATAATTCCGGAAGTTAAAGCAATAACTCCTTCTTTATATTGGGCAATCAGTTCACGGCTTACCCTTGGAACTCCAAAATAGAATCCTTTAAGAAAACCAATACTGGAAAGCTTTGCCAGATTTTTATACCCGTTAAAATCTTTTGCCAGAAGCACCACCTGCGTTCTCCTGTCAGGATCGTCTTTTGTAAACTGCTTTTGCTCGTAACGGTCTGAAATATAAAATTCACAACCCACAACAGGAATAAGCGGTTCTGAAACAGGTTCTTCTTCATTAAATTCAGTTCCGTTTTCTTCTGCTTCCTGTTTTTTGGCAAGATATTCTTTATGTTTTTTCGCTCTGTCTGCATTAGCCCCTTCCACTGCTGAAACAAACTTAAAAGCTCCCATCATATTTCCAAGATCCACCATTCCGACAGCCGGAAAGTTTTCGTCAGAAGCTTTTTTAATCAGATCATTGATGCTTGAAGTAGCTGTAAGTGTGGAGAAAACACTATGGTTATCAAAATTGAAATATTTACCTAAATCAATTTCATCAATGCTTCCAAAATCCTGCTGCTTTTTCTTATTATGAAAATCAGCAACCTGCCTTCTGATAACAATATTGAAGGGCTTGATCGGATCCGGGTAAAGACTCTTGAAATAGGCCAGCTGGTCTTCCGAAATCTTTAATGTTTCTGCAGGAACTACTCCAATTCTTACCATTTCGAAGAAAGCTCTGGCCGTTGCATTTACGTCGGCAGCAGCATTATGGGCCTCATCAAACTTACTTCCGTAAAGTTTTTCATAAAGCTCTTCAAGTTTCGGGGGTTTAAATCTTCCTCCACGTCCTCCGCCAAGCTGACAGAAGTCGGCACCCAAAATCATGGTATCTGCTTTGGGCTTTTCCTGGAGATTGTCTTTTAGATTTTTTCTGTAAAATTCTGCTCCTACAATATTATAGTCGAATTCTACATTATGTCCGGAAACTACTCTTACTTTTTCCAAAACTTTGGAGAATTCTTCTAGAATCTCCTGAAGATCTCGTCCTTCCTCATTGGCAATTTTCGTAGTAATCCCGTGAATTCTCGCTGCATTGAAGGGAATATCATACCCTTCAGGTTTTATTATATAATCCTGGTTTTCAATCAAGTTTCCGTCATCATCGTGCAACTGCCAGGCAATTTGTACCATTCTTGGCCAGTTATCAGAGTCTGAAAGCGGAGCGTTGAAATTTTTTGGTAAACCGGTTGTTTCTGTGTCAAAAATTAAATACATATAATGCTCTAACTTTTTTATAAAAGAGAATGTAAAGTTACTTCATTTTTTCGAATTATTGGTTGGTACTAAAACACAACAAGTCAACAACATTAAAACAACAAAACAACTCCGCTTTATTAAAAAATAATTAATTACAATAATCATAAAATAAATATCAAAAAATAAGATTAAAAAATTAGAATTATCCACCAAAAAGCACTATATAATAAATATTTATCATATATTTGATGAAATAAAATTTTAATATTTCTATATCTAAAAATGAAGAAACATCTACTTCTCATCAGCACTTTGGCAATAAGTTTAGTAAGTGCACAAAACAACGACGCGTTAAAAAGAGAGTTTGACAGACAAAACAAAGAGAACAATGAAAAATTTGACTCTTATGTTTCGAAAAGGTTCGGTAGCGACAGAAGCCCTGAAACACAAAAAATAATTCAGGATATGAGAGAAAATTTGGCAGGATTTAGTGGAAATGTTCCAAACTTTTACCAATCAGAAGATCAAAATCAAATTTTAAATAACAATGTAGATGCATTAACTACTGCCGGAGGTGTAAACGGGCTAACCGGGGCTTTTAAAGGAGAAGGAATTCTGTATACTATTTTTGATGGAGGAAGGATTTTTGAAACTCATACAGCTTTTAATAATACACCAGGCAGAATTACCAATAAAGAGGCGGCAACCAATGCTTATAGTGCCCATTCTACAGGGGTAGCAAGTATTATCGGGGCTAAACCATCTCCTCTAACAGCTACTAGCAATGGAGTATCAATCTCAGGAGATGCAATGGGAATTGCCCTGAATTCTACAATGGATTCTTACAGATTTGCAACTACAACATTGCCGGGCAACACAACCACAAGCACTGTATTCAGTAAAATTTTACTGGCTCAGCCTAAAATTTCAAATCATTCTTATGGTGTAAATGCAGCTTGGGATTACAAAACTACCGCTAACGGATATCCGGCCAATGCCTGGTATTGGGGAGGAAATTATATTGCCGGAACTAATTACGATTTAATGGGGACCTATTATACAAGTGATCAGTCTTATGATGCCATCGTGTATAATAATCCTACGTATACCATTGTAAAATCAGCCGGGAACTACTTCGGGTTCGGACCAGGGTATTCAGGCAGTACCACTACAGCATATTATTATAATGGTTCTGGATATTCAACTTATGCCGCAGGTACAGCCCCACCTGCTAACTGTTCACAAGGCTACGACTGTATAGGTTACGGATCATTAGCCAAAAACATTATTGTAGTGGGAGCAACCGATCCTATTACAACAAACAATAAAAGATATACTGCCGCTACTGATGTAGTAAAATCCGATTATAGCAGTGCAGGGCCGAGAGATGACGGGGGTATCAAGCCGGATATTTCTGCTCCGGGTACCGATGTCTGGATGGCTTCTACAGCAGAAAACACTACCGGAAGTATAATGTGGCAGATTAATAGCGGAACCTCAATGGCAGCTCCTCAGGTGGCGGGGATTATCGGACTTTGGATGCAGATATATAAATCCTTATTCAACAATGCGGAACTCATTGCTTCTGCTTCAAAAACACTAATGGTACATTCAGCTCTTGAAGCAGGAACAATAGGGCCGGATCCATGGTATGGCTGGGGGTATATCAATGCCAAAAAAGGAGCTGAACTTCTGGTAGGAAAATCCAACAACACGATAATCTTTAATAATGAAACATTAAATAACGGCGCTGTTAATACTAAAACTGTAAAAGCATCCGGGTCTGAACCATTAAAAGTGACTATATCCTGGATTGATCCGGAGTATACAAATATTACCAACCAATGGGATAATTTATATAATAACAGAGTTTCAAGGTTAATCAATGATTTGGATGTTAAAATTACTAACATGGCAAACAATACAGTGTATCTTCCATGGAAACTGGATGCAAACAATCCTATGTCGCCGGCAACAAAAGGTGACAATACAGTAGACAACGTAGAGCAGGTTGTGATCGATAATCCAACACCAGGAGCTGTTTACAAAATTGAGATTTCTCACAAAGGTACCTTAAAAAATAATGCTTCCCCAAGTGTTACTGCTCCTCAAAACTACTCCATTATTGTAACAGGGTTTACAGAAGTACTTGGAACAAAAGAAGCAGCCTTTGCTACAGACGGGATTACTTTAGCTCCAACTGTTGTAAAAGATTTCACGAATATATTAAAAGCCCCTAGAAAATCTGCTTTTACTATTTATGATCTTTCAGGTAAGAAACTGCAAAGCGGCATCATTAACAATGATAAAGAAACAGTAGATTTATCCTCTTACACAAAAGGAATCTACATCATTGAAATAAAAACAGACAAAGATGTTATTTCTAAAAAAGTGATTAAGGAATAATCTATATCTGCAAAGAATTCGTTACAAAATACTAACAGTTGTTAGTATTTTGTTTTTTTATGTATATTTGCTTCCTATGGAAAATGCACTTCACGAAAAAGTTTCTCAGGATATATTACTCAAAGCGTATAATCATATGATGCTTGCCAAGGCAATGGCTGATATTTACGAAGAAAACAGAAACGTATGCAAATACGTTCACAGTACTTCAAGAGGTCACGAAGCCATCCAGCTTGCAACAGCTTATCAGTTAAAAAAAGAGGATTGGATTTCTCCTTATTACAGAGATGAAAGTATTCTTCTGGGCATTGGCTTTGAGCCTTACCAATTAATGCTTCAACTACTGGCTAAGGCTGATGACCCTTTTTCGGGAGGAAGATCCTACTATTCACATCCCTCAAGCAGAGATGAGAACAAACCAAAGATCATTCATCAGAGTTCTGCAACCGGAATGCAGACTATACCTACTACAGGAGTAGCACAGGGAATCAAATATATTCAGGATTTCAACCTTCAGAATTTTGAAAATAATCCTGTTGTGGTATGCAGTCTTGGAGATAATTCTGTTACCGAAGGTGAAGTAAGTGAGGCATTACAATTCGCTGCTTTGCACCAGCTTCCTATCATCTTTCTTGTTCAGGATAATGAATGGGGAATTTCTGTAACAAAGGAAGAAGCCAGAACATGTGATGCTTATGATTTTGTAGCAGGATTTACAGGACTAAGCAGAATGAGAGTGGATGGTACTGATTTCGTGGAAAGTTTCGAGGCCATGAAAAAAGCTGTAGACTTTGTAAGAACAGAAAGAAAGCCTTTGGTGGTTTGTGCAAAAACAGTACTGATTGGACACCACACTTCCGGAGTAAGAAGAGAATTTTATAGAGATGAAGAAGATTTAACTAAACACAGAGCCAAAGATCCGGGAGAAATCCTTAGAAAGTATTTACTGGAATCAGGTGCTGATGAAGATCTTTTAAAGCAAATCACTAAAAAGGCACGTCTTGAAGCAGAAGAAGCTTTCGAAAAAGCTAAAAATGCAGAAGATCCGAAGCCTGAAACCGTTATGCAGCATGTTTTTGCCCCCACTCCTATCACGGAAGAAACAGGGACACGCGAGCCTGCTAACGGTGAAAAAATTGTAATGGTTGACGCCGCTATCCACGCCATTCAGGAATTAATGTGGAAACATCCTGAAGCCCTTCTTTATGGTCAGGACGTAGGAGAAAGAATAGGTGGAGTTTTCCGTGAAACGGTTACTTTAGGAAAAAAATTCGGAAGTAAAAGAGTATTCAACACAGCAATTCAGGAAGCCTATATTATCGGATCCACAACTGGTATGAGTGCTGTTGGATTAAAACCAATCGTTGAAGTTCAGTTTGCTGACTATATTTATCCGGGCATAAACCAGTTAATTACAGAAATTTCAAAATCAAATTATTTAAGCGGCGGGAAATTTCCGGTAAGCAATATTATCCGTGTTCCTATCGGAGCATATGGCGGTGGTGGACCTTATCACAGTGGAAGTGTTGAAAGTATTCTTGCCAATATCAAAGGAATCAAAATAGCATACCCAAGCAATGCAGCGGACTTTAAAGGTTTATTAAAAGCGGCTTATTACGACCCGAATCCTGTAGTGATGCTTGAGCACAAAGGATTATACTGGAGTAAAGTTCCTGGAACCGAAGATGCAAAAACTATCGAACCTGCCGAAGACTATATACTTCCGTTCGGAAAAGGGAAAGTAATCATTGAGGCTGATAAAACTGAAACTGAAAAAGGCAGAACCGTATTGGTAGTTACTTATGGTATGGGAGTGTACTGGGCTAAAGAAGCCGTTAAGAATTTCAACGGAAGAGTTGAAGTAATTGATTTAAGAACTTTAATTCCTCTTGATGAAGAACTTGTTTTCGAAAGAGTAAAAGCACACGGAAAATGCATCGTTCTGACTGAAGAACAACTTAATAACTCATTTGCAGAAGCATTTGCACACCGTATTTCTAAAAACTGCTTCAAATATCTTGATGCTCCTGTAGAAACAATGGGATCATTGGATGTACCTGCAGTACCCATCAATCTTGTACTGGAAAAAGAAATGCTTCCGAATGCAGAGAAGCTTTCCAAGAAGATCGAAGAAATGCTGAAATATTAAAAATAAAAAACTCTAAAATATTTTTAGAGTTTTTTTATTTTATTTCTTAATTATTTTCTTTATTATCATTCCCTTTTCTGTTTTAAGTTTTAAGAGATAAGTTCCACTTATTAAACTGTTTAAATCTAACGAAACTTTTGCTGTATTAGCTTGTTTTTTATTCAAAACTAAGATTCCGCTTACATCATATATTTCAATGTCTTTAATTTCATTATCTTTCGTGGACATTAGATTAACTTCAGAAACAACGGGATTAGGATAAATAATAAGCGATAGAGCCTTTTGATCTTTTATATTACTAATTGTTTCATTAATTCCTAATGTAATTGGATTAACATCCATTACATATAATTCATTACCATAAAAATTAAAATTATTCGAATCATTAAATGGAGCATTCAAAAATATTTTATTATTTACTTTTGAAATAGAATTAATTATTTTGCTGTTTACTGTTATATTATTAGACTGAATAGATATTGGGCTTACTGGTCCGTTACCATTAGTAACCCATATTTCATTTTCTGAATACGTTTTATTAAGAAAAAACAAATTACCATTGATACAAACATTATTATAAGGTATATAATTATTTGGTAAAAATGTAGAATTACCTAGAGATGGACTAGTGTATACATTACTAAACTGCCCATTATTATATACCCACATACTATTGTATCCATTGTAATTTGGAGCACTCATATAATAAATTTTATTATCACAATGTGTTATAAAACTTCCACTATGTGAAGCTACAGGATAAGCTCCATTAGCAAATTCATTACTTGAAATTTTATAGGTTCCATTAATTGTTCCATCAGAAACATAAGGGGCATGTTTTGTTAGATCCGCAGTATTTTCAGCACAAGCAAAAAAATACAATTTTCCTTCTTTAACATCTACATTACTATTGAAACCTGGATTGGAATAATGAGGATTACTGAAGGATTTCAACATCAATGTTCCATTTACAGATCCATCAGAAACCCAAAGTTCTATCTTACTTGTCCAATAATCTATTTGATTATTCACTAGAAAAAAAAACTTATTATCAGTATATCCTAAAATTGAAGAAAAACTTTTGTTTCCAACAAAATTATAAAATACCTGAGTACCATTCTGAGTACCATCTGTAGACATCAACACTCTTTTGTTTAAGGTATAATCAAAAGCAGCATAATATGATTTATTATTTATAATAGCATATTTATTTTGGAAACTTGGAAGGGCATTTAAATTATAAGTCCCATTTTCAGTACCATCAGAAACCCAAAGTTTAGCAGAGAAATCATTTTCACTTACTTTAAATAAAAACTTGTTTGTATTCCCTACTCTGGCAAAGGATGGATAATCATAAGAATTTGAACCATCTTTTCCCATTGGGTTAACATTCTTAATCATTGTTGTACCTGCACTTGTCCCATCACTGACACATAATGCTATAGGCGCTCCTCCTATTGAACATGGAAAATAGATTTTATTATTCAGCTGTATACTGGGAACATAGTCGCTAACCGGCCAACCATAGAAACCTGCATTAACATCATTTTTTATTCTATATGTTCCAGTAGCTGTCCCATCTGAAATCATTGGGCCTAAACCATATTCATCTGTTCCAAAATAAAAAAGTTTATTATTGAACTCCTGTGGAGATAATAAAGAAGATCCAGTAGTAGAATTTGCATTTTCATATAAATCTGAAAGTCCATTGCTAAAATAAAACTTAAAAATTTCCTGCCCATACTTTTTATTACCTGCATTAATAATAAAATTATTGTCTGGTGTATCTGTAATCTCCATTTTAAAACCAGAATCATAATCGAATAATAAATTCTGAATAGGCTTTAATGAAGTTCCATTAAATGCGATGAAATTATTATTGTTATTACTGGAATATGTGTTAAAAATCAAATAATTACTTTCGCCGAAATTCGAATTTGATTTTTCTACAATAGATGCAGTCTCAAGCTCAGGAAATACATCTGCAAGCTTAATCAATGTACTACCATCATAAAATAATTTTGCATATAAGTTATTTCCTAATAAACAGTTAAAGTAAATATTATTTTTAAAAAAGTAAATATTATTGACATTTTGAAGATTTGGATATAAATTAGAAGTAACCATATGGGTTCCTATGCTTGTCCCATCTGATTTCCACAAAGAATTATTGTTAAAAAAGACCAAAGAATTATTCTGTAAAAATAAATCTTCATTTCCGCTAATCATTCCAGGAAGATTTAAAACATCTACAATGGAGTTGTTGTTAGGATCATAATAAGATAAGGACAGGACATTATTCTTCCTTTTTATAAAATAAACGAAACCATTAAAACCAACCATCTTTCCTTCAACAGTAAAATCGTCTTGTATACCGCTAAAAACAATAGAAGTATTTGATATTGTTCCATCTGACTTCCATAATTTCCTTTGAGAAGCAGAATTATAATTGGTAAAGTACAGAATATTGTTAACGTTTACGTAATTATTAGTTCCACTGTTAAAATTATTACTTATCGTATTGGCAATTTCAGTTCCTAAAGAAGTTTCATCAGAAACCCATAACTCATTCCTTGTTGGTGATCCGAACTGATGAAAAATATCAAAAATAAGCTTACCATTAATCTTTGTAAATGCTGTAATACTAAAATCTGACGTTGAAAAATTTACATTAGGAAATTCTTTAATCATTTTTGTACCAGCATCCGTTCCATCTGTTTTCCAGAGACTTAATTTTGAGTTCTTTTTTATAAAAAAATAGGCATTATGATCAATTACAGAAATATGTAAAGCTTTCGTCGCATCATACGTATATGTATAATCTTCATTGACATAGTTTTTATATGCTGAACTTATTTTGATTAACAATCTGCTATTTTCATTACCCGAGCCTTTTATTGTAATCCCAAATTTAGTATTGAAAATCAATTTATCAGAAGTAATAAAATTCATTTGAGAGGGCTTACTATCAGCACTAAAATTAGTTTCCAATAGATTAGCTGTTGCTTGTAAATTCTGTCCTAGAAGATCACCATTTTCTAGTAGGCTTAATAACAGAACAAAAGAAGCAATTTTAGATATTTTCATAGTTAAAAATTTTTGCAAAGATAATTATTTCAACCTTTTTTATATTGTTATATAAGTGTAATACCTCCAAATACCGAGACGCTTTCTCATAAGATCGAAGAAATGCTGAAATATTAAATATATGAAACCTCTGATTTTTCAGAGGTTTTTTTATTAATTTTAATAAACAGAACGGATACCTCATTTTGGTATTCATTTTGTTTATATGCACACCTAATTTCATACGTTTTATGATCACAACCAAATACGTCAATTATAAGCAGGTCCTCAATTTATCAGGTTTTCACCTCATCCTGATTTCAATCTGGTGTACTATGATCGCTGTACTGTTCTATTTCTTCAACTGGCAATGGATGACAATTCCATGGGTTCCTGTTGCCCTGATTGGTACCGCAGAAGCATTCCTTGTAGGTTTCAAAAACAACCAGGCGTACGACAGACTTTGGGAAGCCAGAAAAATCTGGGGAGGAATTGTAAATTCAAGCCGCTCGTTTGCTTCTATGGTTTATGCTTTTGATACTAAAAATGAAGAAATCGGTGTATTTGATCTTGAAGACCGTAAAAGAAAAATTGTTTACCGCCATATTGCCTGGTTGTATACTTTTCGTGAGCAGCTTCTGGTTCCAACGGAATGGGAGCATATCAGCACAGAAAATAAATTCGGCAACATTAATCTGAGAAGAAACAGACTGATCAAAGCAGGATTTCCGGATTACGGAAGAGCTCCCATTTTCTTACATAAATACCTTTCAGAAGAAGAATATGATCTTAAAAATGATTATAAAAACTTCGCTACCTACCTGATTGCCCAACAGGCAAAAGATATCAACGAGCTGAAAAATATGAATGCTATTACAGATTTTAACCAGACTCAGCTGCAGAACAGTCTGAATGAATTCTATAATTTCCAGGGGCAGGCAGAAAGAATCAAGAAATTTCCTTCACCAAGACAATTTGCCAGTACAGCCTTTGTTTTTAATATCCTGTTTATTATGCTTCTTCCGCTCGGATTGGTAAACGAATTCGCAAAGCTTGGCGACTGGGGAATCTGGACCTCAATTCCTTTCTGTATCATCATCGGATGGATCTACATCATAATGGAATTAGTAGGAGATTATTCTGAAAATCCTTTTGCAGGATTAATGTTTGACGTTCCTATGCTTTCTATCTGCAGAACCATTGAAATTGATCTTCTTCAGCTAGGCGGAGAAACAGAACTTCCAGATCCTATTTCTTCCAAAAATGGAGTTTTGGTATAATTTCTTTTTCCGAAAATCATTGTAAAAAACATCAGAATATATTTCAGATTTCATTGTTATTTCATAACTTAGAAAGTTGAAAACATCAGCTGAAATCTGTCCAAAATTGAGCTACTGTTCTATTTCGGACAGATTTTAACTTATAATTTTCTCCACTAATAATTGATCCTTTCTTTTTAACAATGAGATCCAAGCAAGTACTGCAGGTTATGACAATGCTGTGTCTTATCCTATTCTGTCCTGAAGTAAAGTCACAGGCTGCCTTCAATAAAGAATTGCCCAAAGAGTTTAATGAAAAATTCACCAAAGAAATCAACGACAGTATTCCTTCTCTGGGGTCATTCATTGTTTCTCAGAATGACAGGATAATGTATGAGCAATACTCTCACGGAGCCGGCAAAGAGACTGTTTTCAGTATAAAATCTGTCACCAAAAGTATTGTTTCTGTTCTTGCGGGAATTGCTAAGGATAAAAACTTACTTCCCAATCTCAATACTCCGGTTTTAAAGATTCTTCCGGAATACAATGTATCAAGGAGCAGTTTTAAAAACATTTCCAATATCGAAGGGAAAGTGATTCACGATTCAATAAGAAATACATTAACATTAAAAAATCTGCTGACCATGCAGGGAGGTTTTGACTGGGTTGAAAATTCCAAAATCTCGACAGCGATGTCATTTTCCGGTGATCCTGTAAAGTTTGTGCTGGATCTTCCTTTTGAGGAATATCCGGGAACTGTATTCAATTACAACAGCGGTGAATCTCACCTTTTTGGAGCTGCACTGGCAAAAATTGTAAAGACCAACCTCAAGCAATTCGCAACAGAAAATCTTTTCAGGCCATTAAAAATGAATATTCCTCGATGGGATACAGATTCCATGAACAGAAATATCGCAGGTTCGGAAATGTTTTTGAAACCTGAAGATATGTTGAAATTTGGTTTAATGGTTCTGAACAACGGAAAATTGGGAGGCAGGCAGATTGTATCCCAGAAGTGGATCCAGGAATCTACAGCTGAACAGGTAAAACTGAATTCCTGGGACGCAATGCCGGATGCCAACGGATATGGCTATTACTGGTGGCGAAGAAAAACCAATGGACATCAGGCTTTTGTAGCAACGGGTTATGGCGGACAGCTTATCTGTGTTATCCCGGATTTAAAAATGGTTATCGTAACAACGTGTTTTTTAAATGACAAAAACAGAGGCAGAACCGAGATTAAAAGGCTCCATTATTTTATCGATAAAATGACTAAAGAAGTTGTATAACAACAAATCTTACATTCAGTTGAGATACGGTAATCTATAATACGATTGCTGTTGTATTTTTTACTTCAGAAATCATAAATGAACTGTGTGTACTTGCAATGTGCTGAAGTGTTGTAAGTTTCGTCAGCATAAAACTGCGGTAATCTTCAATGTCCTTCACTCCTATTTTAAGGATGTAATCATAATCTCCGCTTACATGAAAACATTCTGTAACTTCCTCAAGATCCATTACTTCCTTTTCAAACTGAAGTACAAATTCTTTTTTGTGCTGGCTTAATTTTACGTGGCACAGCACAATAAAATTTTTCTTAACTTTACTCTTGTCCAGCAAGGCTACATATTTTGAAATAACACCCGCATTTTCAAGCTTTTTGACACGCTCATAAATTGCTGTAACAGACAATCCAAGCTTACCGGACAGTTCTTTGGTGGTTTGTTTGCAGTCTTCCTGTAAAAAATACAGGAGTTTCTTGTCAGTTTCGTCAAGTTCCATAGATATTTTTTTGGTAAAAATTTAACAATCCCGAAGATACTAAATAATTTTTCTAAATAAATAATATTTTACAGTTTTATTTTCTATAAATTCAAATTTATGTTGTAATAATTAACAAATTAATGCAAATTGAGACCATAAAATAAAAACGATATTTATGGAAAACTTTAACGCCGCCAATGAGATCCAGGATCTTCAATATTTTGGTGAATTCGGAGGAGTGAATCCTTCTATCTCTGACAGCTCTACTTACACATTCCTTTCTGCAAAGACCATGTTTGATACCTTTGAAGGAAACGCTGAAGGATGTTATCTGTATTCCAGACATTCATCCCCGATGAACCTTTACCTGGCTCAGGCTCTTGCCAAGATGGAAAATACGGAATCGGCCAACGTTACAGCATCAGGAATGGGAGCCATCACTTCTGTTTTGATGCAGCTTTGCAAAAGCGGAGACCATATTATTTCAAGCAGAACCATCTACGGAGGAACCTATGCTTTTCTTAAAAATTTCTTTCCGCAGTTTAATGTAGCGACTACTTTTGTTGATATCAACAACTTTGAATCTATAGAAAATGCCATCACACCTAATACTAAAGTTATTTACTGTGAAAGTGTGAGCAACCCGCTTCTTGAAGTGGCAGACCTTAGAAAACTTTCTGAAATCTGTAAAAAACACAATCTGAAACTGATTGTAGACAACACCTTCTCCCCTCTTTCGATTTCTCCTACGCTATTCGGGGCAGATGTTGTGATCCACAGCCTGACAAAATTCATTAACGGAAGCAGTGATACGGTAGGAGGTGTATATTGTGCAACACAAGCTTTCATTGATGATACTAAAAATGTGAATTCAGGAGCATGTATGCTTCTTGGCCCTACAATGGATAGTTTAAGATCTTCAAGCATTCTGAAAAACCTGAGAACATTACATATCCGGATCAAACAACATAGCCATAATGCCATGTATCTTGCGGAAAGATTCGAAAAAGACGGATTAAAAGTTTCTTATCCGGGATTGCCATCCCATAAAAACCATAAATTGATGAAAAGCATGATTCATGAAGAATACGGATACGGAGGATTACTGACGCTGGATGCCGGAACTACAGAAAAAGCAAACGAACTGATGGAACTGATGCAGACAGAAAACCTGGGTTATCTTGCTGTAAGCTTAGGGTTCTACAAGACCTTATTCTCGTGCTCAGGAAAATCGACCTCCTCTGAAATTCCTGAAGAAGAAAGAGCTTCCATAGGCATTTCTGACGGACTGATCAGATTCTCCATCGGTCTTGACCACGATATCAAAAGAACTTACCAGAAAATGAAGGAATGTATGTTGAAAGTAGGAGTTCTTAACCACCATGAAAACATTTCCATATCCTAAATTTATTGTAAAAGGCTGTTTCGTTTTTGAAACAGTCTTTTTTATTTGTCAATCCACCTCTAGATTTGGAATAACAAATGTTAAATATAATCTATTATAGCTTTTGAAGAATTTATTTATTATAAATGGGCTAAAGCCTATTCCTATTGAATTTTATTGGCAACTATTACCCTGTTATTTCTTATAATAATGATGCGGAAAGGCATCCTCAGGTTTCATTCTGAAAACATTGAGCAGTATCCAGGACTTTAAGAAACCGTATCCGTAAGAAAACATCTGGATATAAGTGGAAATAACCGCCATTCCGGCAATACTGATATTTTTAGTCAGTAATAAGGCATGAAACAACACAAGGAAAGTATACAATCCATAAAAAGCAAGGATGATCCCTCTATGCATGATGAAATACTCCAGAAATCCCATTACATATCCCAACATAAATAATGTAGGAAATGCAAAAGATATTTTTACATAGTTCGGGTGTCTTTGATTAAGAATAGGCCTTGCACAGCCAAACTGATAAACCTGTTTGGAGAATTTTCCAAAATCGACTCTGCGTTTATGATAAACAGCAATATCATCAAAAAAAGCAGTGGTAAATCCATTTTCCCAAAGCGTCATAGAAAGATCCGGATCCTCACCAATTCTCATTTCAGAAAATCCGCCCACTTTTTTAAAGACTTCCTTTTTCACGCCCATATTAAAACTTCGGGGCTGAAATTTGGAAACCGCTTTCTTACTTCCCCTGATTCCACCTGTTGTAAACACCGATGTCATAGAATAGGAAATGGCTTTCTGCATCAGATTAAATCCTTTATGCGCTTTATCTGCCCCTCCAAAAGCATCACAGGGAATGGTCAGGATATCGTTTTTAATGTGCTCTATATAATCTTTTTCAACAATGACATCACTGTCTACAAACACCAGCCATTCATTTGCTGCTCTGGCTGCCCCATAGTTTCGTGTCAATCCCGGTCCTGAATTATCCTTTCTGAAATATTTAATATCCAGAATTCCATCAAAATTTTTAATGGTAGGTTTCAGATCGATGAGAGAACCGTCATCTACAATAATGATCTCAAACTCCTTATCCGTCTGCTGGGTAAGGGAGGTCAGCAACTCAAAAAGCTCGTCTTTTCGGTTGTAAATAGCAACGACAATGGAAATAGTGGGTTTCAAATTGAAAATTTTTCAAAATTACTTATTCGCCGGACAAACTACAAACAGTTTAACAGCTTATTCAGAGAAATTAACGATACTGAGTTTTATTCACCTTATTTCATGGAAGTTACAAATGAAATTCTGGACCAAGTTATTTGGAATTTTAAACAAAACGAACCTCGGCAATCCATCCTAATTTTGCTATAGAAATTTAAACCAATAAAAAAATGGAATCTATTATCAGCACATTGCAGCAGCCTATTCAATCAGGCTTTAATGCTTTTTCAACAGCTCAGGAAGTTATTCAAGGTATTGATCTTACCGGAAAGACAGTGATGATTACCGGTGGCTACGCAGGAATCGGTCTTGAAACAACAAAAGTACTTACTTCAGCAGGAGCCCGTGTCATTATTCCTGCAAGGGATATTGAAAAGGCAGGAAAAAACCTTACAGGAATTGAAAATATTGAACTGGAAAAAATGGATCTGATGGATCCGGCATCCATCGATGCTTTTACAGAACGATTTACAGCATCAGGCCTAAGTCTGGATATTCTTATTAATAATGCAGGAATCATGTGGGTACCCCTTCGCAGGGACAGCAGAGGTATAGAGTCTCAGTTGGCAACGAATTATCTTGGACAGTTCCACCTTACCGCAAAGCTATGGCCCGCACTGAAAAAGTCAGATGGTGCACGAGTTATCAGTGTTTCTTCTTATGGACATCAGATGGCTCCGTTTGATTTTGAAGATCCCAATTTTGAGAAAAGAGCGTATGACACTCTTTCCGGATACGGACAATCCAAAACGGCCTGTAATTTATTTGCTGTAGCATTGGATGAAAGAGGTAAAGAACACCACATCAGAGCCTATTCTCTTCATCCGGGTTCTGTATATGGTACTGATCTGGGAAGAGAAGAACCCATCGAACTTTTTAAACAGCTTGGGACACACGATGAAAACGGTAATATCAAACCGGAAGTGCAAGCCAGATTAAAAACTATTCCTCAGGGTGCTGCCACTACAGTCTGGTGTGCTGTAAGTCCGTTGCTCCAAGAAATCGGAGGTGTTTACTGTGAAAACTGTGATATAGCAGAAATAGACAGAGGACAAATAGAACACAGATTTGATGAACCGGCAACTATTCGTGGAGTACAGCCCTATTCTATTGATAAGGAAAATGCAGAACGGTTATGGAAATTAAGTGAAAAGATTCTTGGATTCCGGTTTGATACCAAGTAATTGTTTTTAAATACATTTGTAATGAAAAACTTTTGACAATGGATTTCCAGATACAATATCTCACACCGGATATCAAGCTTTCCAGTTATGATGACAAGCTCTTCAAAACAGAAACAGTTTTTGAATACCATATGTTGGTCTGGTTCATATCAGGAGAAACAAAAATTATTCAGGCAGATAAAACCTATGTTTTCAAAGCAGGAGATATTTTCCTGATCCCAAGAAATCATCTTGCGACCATTATCAACTATCCGAAAGACGATCTTCCACATAAAGCCGTAGTAATGCACCTTACTACGGAACGCTTAAAAAACTTTTACAGTTCTGCTGATGTGCAGAAGAAAACAGGGCATCGGGAATCAAGCATTCATCACTTCAGCAGCCATCCTCTTCTGAAGAGTTGTCTTACCTCACTCATTCCTTATTTTGAAATTAAAGGGCCATTTCCCGAAAATATTGCTCATTTGAAAATCACTGAAGCAATTAGTATTTTAAGAGAAATTGATCCGGATATAGATGCTGTACTTGCTGATTTTAATGAACCTGGAAAAATGGACCTTATTAATTTTATGGAAAAGAATTATATGTTCAATATGCCCCTGGAACGATTTGGGTATCTCACAGGAAGAAGTTTATCTACGTTCAACCGGGATTTCAGAAAAATATTTCAGACAACGCCACAACGGTGGCTTACCCAAAAACGTCTTGAACTGGCCTATTATCATTTGTCAGAAAAAAACAAAAAACCTTCTGATGTATTTCTGGAGGTAGGTTTTGAAGACCTTTCCCATTTTTCGCATGCTTTTAAAAAACAGTATGGGTTTGCACCTTCATTGGTCCGATAAAAACAAAAAGGTTGTACCTATCAGTACAACCTTTTATCATTTAAAATATCTTCTGATAAAATAATAATTACTCTGGTTCTTTTTGGATATATTGATATTTTGAAGGTTTGACACCAACAGTTTCTTCAAACACTTTGACAAAGGTAGAATGATACCGGAACCCCGCCCCTGTATATATTTCTTTCATTCTTTTTTTATTATCCTGTAACTCCCTTTTTACATGTTCAACCCTATACCAGTTAATAAAATTATTAAATGTTTTTCCTTTTTTATTTAAAGCAGCAGACGCGTAAGATCTATTAGTTCCTACAATCTTTGCTAAGTCTTCCAATCTGAAATCTGGATTGGTATATGATTTTTCCATCTCTATATGTTTGACCATGCTCTCATAGATTCTGTTTAACTTTATATCATAAACACTTTCCTGAGAATCACATTCCGACTCATCATAAAAAATCACCTCTTCAGGTTCATTAATTTCATTTTTTTCATTTATTCTATGTTCTATATACTCCTCATTATGTAAATAAAATTGATATACAATAATGATGATTACCATTATAAAAAAAAAGATATCTATATAGTTTAAAATAAATAATTGATCTTTTGATAATATTTTAAAAGCTAAACTCATAGTATCCGAGAGTCCAAAAATATTGGAAATAAAAGGAGCAAGAATTATAGAGGCAACTGTGAAAATTGAAACACTAATGGTCTTTTTAATATTATGCAGAAACAAACTGCCTAAAGGAAAAACTGCACCCCATATTATATTAATGGGCATTACTTCCCAAAATATCATGTTACTAATAAAATATATAGCTATGTAAGGATATAAAGCTATCTGAATAAGATGCACAAAATCAAAATTTGCTTTGTAATTCCAGACTACGATAAAAATGTAAAGAGAGAAAACTGAAATAATTAAATGATGAATTACAAGCATGACAAGCCCCCATACATAATACAGAATACTAAAGCTCAAAGAAATAATAAGCATCACGAAGATAAAACTTAAAGTGATTTTCTTTTTCGATTTATTGTAGTTCATTGATGATATTTTATTTTCCAAGTCGCAAAAATAAATATTATTTTACTTTAGGATTTATTTCAGATAAAAACAATAAAAAACATAATCGTCAATTTTATTTATTGGTAAAAAAAATAACATTATCGTCAATAAATAAAAATACAAAATACTGAATATCAAAAAATTAATTTCAAATCAAATAAATATACTCAATCTTCATCGTATATTGCTTCTTTACATTTTCTTATATCATATTTGCTGTATTGTATCATACAACAGTTGTTCTTAAGTCTTAAGCAAAAATAATATTAAGAGCCTCTATACTATTGAATAAACCAGATCTTTCAAAAAAACTTTAAAAATTCATAACGAAAAGGAAAACATGAATTTCAAAGAAATACATATAGGAAAATTATTACAGAAAAAAGTCAGAGAAGAAAAGATTGAGATCTTACGAATATGCAACTTCTTTAAACTCTCAGAAAGAGAAATTGATGAGATGTATGATAGTGTATCATTAGACATCAATATTGTCCTTAAATGGTCTAAATTATTACACTATGATTTTTTCAGACTGTATTCTCAGCATCTGATCTTATATGCCCCTAAGGGGAACAAAAAACGGAACAATTTGAAAAGTTCACTGCCAAGCTTCAGAAAGAATATTTATACAACTGAAATTATAGATTTCATTCTGACAGAAATTAAAAAGGGAGAAAAAACCAAACAGGAAATAGTAACTGAATATAAAATCCCAAAAGCAACTCTACACAAATGGATACAAAAATATCAAAAGTAAATAAAACGATTCCTGACTATAAGAGAATTTATACGGATATGATCCAAAAAAGATATCCGCATAAAAAAGAAGAATGCAGAACTATTTTAGAAAAAAATAAGTTAACTACATTAGATATACTCAAGCTGAACAATATAATTTCAGATACTCATAATTGTGTGGCTTGCAAATCAAATCAAAAACACAAGTCTTATGATTCAGAAACAATTATAAAAATATTAGAGTACCAGAAAGAAAATAAGATCGCCAATTACCAAACAGCTATTTACTTTAATATGAGCAGGAATACTATTACAAAATGGAAAAAAAAATATGCTGTCTAGAACCAACAGCCATTAATCATGACCTCCACAACAAAAGCATTTTATGTAAAATCTTAAATAAAAACATATTCAAAGAATTACCCATTTATCATTTTAGAACTCCATATCACTAGCATTCATAGTATGCTCCAGAAAATTAATAAAGTATTTTGGGGAATTCTCATAGGAGCACAACATTCTTATAGACATAGACAAGATCTGCACAGTTAACAAAAACACATAGAATTATTCATTTAAATTAAATACAAACATGAAAAAAAAATTATTTTTATTGGGATTTGGAATTATCTCAAGCTATTTGTTAAGCCAAAACGGAGGTGTTGGAATAGGAACCACTTCTCCGGATGCATCTGCAATACTTGATATAAATTCAACAAATAAAGGGGTTTTGGCACCCCGAATCGCCTTGACCTCTACTACAGATACGACTACCATACCTTCTCCCGCAACCGGATTGTTGGTATATAATACAGGAACTGCCGGACTTTCTTTTGCAGGATATGTATTTTGGAACGGTTCTGAATGGAGAAGTCTTAACAATTCTTCTCTTACAATTGGTACAATAGGAAATCTTCTTTGTAGTAATGCTACCCTTTCTCCGGAGACTTATACCCAAAATGTTCCCTATTCAGGAACATTGACTATTCCTTATACTGGAGGAAATGGTGGTACTTATCCATCGCAAATCATCTCTTCAAATGGGCTTACAGCTACACTGCAGGCAGGAAACCTGGCTACAGGAACAGGAAATCTTATCTACAATGTATCAGGTACTCCAACAGTTTCAAGCCCTACAGTAACTAATTTTACCATTAATGCCGGAGGTAAAACATGTACTGCTTCTGTCGGAATAAAAAATACGATAGGAGTAGGTTCAGAAATTTACTGGTATGGTACCGCTCCTGCAAATGTAGGAAGTGGTGGATTGAATGCTACCACAACAGTTCCTCAAAACTATATGAGTTATTATGCTCCGGACATGCCCGTTATAGAAGGTGTGAGACTTGATATTTATTTTATTGATAATGTTACAGCGAGTGGCACCGTTTCCGAAATGATCCGTTTAGTAAATGTTTCCGGAGCTAACGTAAAAGTTAACTTTTCGTTATTGTCAAGTTTCAATAGTTTTGGTGCCTCTAATGTATGGTTAGGAAATGGACAGTTTATTAATCTCGATAATGGAAATTATAATGGAGATGGATTAAATATGACGACCAGCAGCACGCCTCAAAGTATTCCTGATACAACCATATTAGAATTTCAAAATGAAATTACAACAGTTCACTTAACGATCAATGGACATTGGTACAGAGCTGAGTTTTTCACTGTGATTGATAATAATAATACGACCGCTACTAATGATGATATTAGAAGGGCAGGAATAGTAATAAAAAGATTAAAATAAACAACACATAGACTAGAAATTAGCCAGAATACCAGTTTCGAAGTCCGATTTTTGTTTAACAGAAAAAGCACAGTTATCCATTAATGAATGACCGTGCTTTTTATTATTTTATTATACTCATCTGCAGATACAAATCTGAGACTTTATTGTTATATGAAAAGTCCTGATTTAAAATAAGCATATATTATTGCTGAAATAAAAAAAATTATTATTGAGCAGCTGAAAAAAAGTAGGTTAAATAATGTTTTAAAATAATAAAGTTCTAAAACATATAAAACAAAAAAAACTAAAAGTGAAATGCCGACTCCTATTAAAGACGCTATCACTAAGATTTTTGTATAGTTTCGTATGGGCAGCGGATCTTTAAAAACAATAAAAAGCCAAAATGCCGCTAATACCAGTGCCACTACACTTATCTTTTCTGTGAAATATCTGGATTTTTTTGATTCTTTCTTTTGAGGTTTTTCATCATAATTTAAACTTTTCCTGTCAGAAGAAGTTGAACCTGACGGATCAGAGGAGCTAAACAACTTCAACGCATCCACAATGATATCAAATACTTCTAGAAAATTCCACGACATTAATCTCAGAGATTATTAATTATTACCTTCCAGCTTATGGATCTTCTTCGTTCCTTCGTACATTTCGTACTGTAAAAATCTTGTTTCCAGCTTTCCGTTGAAAAGTTTGATTTTTCTGGAAGGACGTAATCCGATTTTCTTCACTGCCTCCAAGTCAGAAGAGATCAGCCATGCCAATGTATTCGGATAATTTGTTTTAAAGGTATCTCCAATCTTTTTATAGAAATCATCATCATTAATGGAAATTCTCTCATCATATGGTGGATTGAATACCATTAATAATGGGAAAAGCTCTTTTTTGGAATCAAAGAAGTTTTGTTTTTTAATCTCAATAACATCTTCCATTTCCGCTGCTTCGACGTTCATTCTTGCGGCATTCAGCATTCTTGCATCAATATCGTATCCTACAATTTTTCCATCAAATTGTTTTACTCTGTTAATTCTGAATTCTTTGATCTTTGCAAACAGATCGGCATCATAATTATTCCAGTTCTGAAACCCGAATCTCTTTCTGAAGATCTGAGCCGGAAGATCCATCGCAATCATCGCAGCTTCAATCAGCAATGTTCCCGAACCACACATCGGATCAAGAAAATTTCCTTTTCCGTCCCAGCCAGCCAGCTGAAGCATTCCGCTTGCCAGCACTTCATTGATAGGTGCTTCTCCCTGCTCTCTTCTGTATCCTCTTTTAAACAAAGGATCTCCTGAAGAATCCATGGAAATCATCACCAGCTCCCGGTCAATATGAAGATGGAATTTAATATCCGGATTTCTCGTTTCCACATTCGGGCGTCTTTTGAATTTTTCCTGAAAATAATCCACAATGGCATCCTTCATTTTTAAAGTCACAAACTGTGAATGCTTAAAGGTCTCAGAATTTACGGTTGCATCAATAGAAAAAGACTGGTCAACATCCATAAAATTATCCCATTCAAATTTGAATAATCTGTCATAGAACTGATGCTGATTAAAAGCTTTAAATTCGTGAATCGGCACCAATATTTTCAGTGCTGTTCTTGCAGAATAATTGATTTTATAAAGAAAGCCAAGATCTCCTTCACAATTTACCGCTCTGTTCTTGATTTCAACATTTCTTCCCCCTAATTTTTTGATTTCTTCTGCCAGAATTTGTTCCAATCCGAAGAATGTTTTTATCTGTATTTTTATATTTTCTGTATCCATACGTATAAATTAAAAGATTTAAAGCTTTAAAAATTAAAAGATTAACTATTCAATTTCTTGTCCAATTGAATTTTTCAATCTCTTAATGTTGTAAAATACTTTGCTTTTAACCGCACAAATTTAACTATTTTTGCGTTATGGAATGGTTTGAATCTTGGTTTGATACCCCTTATTATCATTTGCTTTATAGCAACAGAGACTATACTGAAGCTGAAAACTTCATTACAAAACTCACTGCGGATCTTCAGCTTCCGCCTCAGTCGAAAATCATAGATCTTGCCTGCGGTAAAGGAAGACATTCGGTTTTCCTCAACAAATTAGGGTATGATGTTTTGGGATTGGACCTTTCAAGACAAAGTATTGAATCTGATAAACAGTATGAAAATCAAACCCTGCTTTTTGAAGTTCATGATATGAGAAACCCGATTGATGCAGATCCTATGGATGCAGTATTCAATCTGTTTACAAGTTTTGGGTATTTTGACAATGAAAACGACGACAAAAAGGTATTTCAGTCGGTTTACAATGTTTTAAAACCCGGAGGATATTTTGTACTGGATTATCTGAATGAAGAATTTGTAAGAAATACGTTGGTTCCTGAAACCACCATTACCCGCGGGGATATTGAATTCAGAATTCTTAAGAAGATTGAAGGGAGACACGTCATAAAAGATATCCGTTTTGAAGCGGATGGTAAACCTTTTCATTTCTTTGAAAAAGTAAAGCTGCATACCCTGGAAGCCATTCACGCATATGCTTCAGAATGTGGCTTTGAAAGAATAAAAATCTGGGGAGATTATCAGCTGAATGAATTTAAAAAAGAAAATTCCCCGCGATGCATCAATTTATTTAAGAAAAAATAATGACAACAGTATTTTTACTGATTTTAAGTGTCGTAACAGGAGTTTTTCTGGGAAAACACTTTGGTAAGAAAGAGAAACTGGCGAAAAATCTTCTGATATTAAGTGCCGGTTTTCTGATCACGATTTGTCTCAACGAAGTCTTCCCACAGGTTTATACCTCATCCGGAAGCAGTAATCTTGGGATATTTGTCATCGCAGGAGTACTTCTTCAGATGATTCTGGAGGCTCTTACCAAAGGTTTTGAGCACGGACACTTCCATCATCATAGTGAGCATAATATCCTCCCTGTTGCTTTAATGGTGGGATTATTTATTCACGCCTTTATTGAAGGAATTCCGCTTGCCAATGAAGAGCATGAGATCTCACCCTACCTTTGGGGAATTGTATTTCACAATCTTCCCATATCATTTATTCTGGGAGCATTTTTATTTAACAGAAAAGGAGAATCAAAAGCCTCCTCATCTTATCCTTCTATTCTCATTGTAGCCTTATTTGCCCTGGCTTCTCCAATGGGAATGTTATTAGGGAATTATTTCAATCCGGATCTTCAGCCCTATTTTCTGGCTATTGTAGGAGGAATTTTTCTTCATATCTCATCCGTGATCATTTTTGAAAGCAATAAAAATCACAATATAGACTGGGTAAAAATAGGGTTGGTTGTTTTAGGTGTTTCACTTGCATTGATGATGCATCTTTTTCATCAGCATCCCACTGCTCATTCTCATTAAAAGTAAAAAAGCTCCGGAATATCCGGAGCTTTTATTATATAGAGCTTATGTAAAGCTTAGAATTTCCATCCTAATGTCAGGAAGAAATTATTTCTGTTGTTTTTCACATCGCTTACTGCGTACGAATCACTTTCGAAGATTTTACTCGAAGAATAATAAGATGAATCAAAATTATCGCCCATATATCCTCTCATAAAAGGATTGGTATATTTGGATGAGATGTTCTGATAAGATGCATCAATATAGAATGACTTGAAATCATATCCGATACCGAATGAAAGCGTGTTTCTGTCACTTAGCATCAGATTGCTGTAAGACTGGTCACCCACAGTACCGGCATCATTAAATCTGCTGATGGTAAGCGCATCAAAAGGACTTGACTGGTAAGAATAACCACCTCTCAACCTGAACTGCTGTACCCTGTACTCAGCCCCTACTCTTACTTCTGAAAGGTTCTTATAATTATCTTTGAAGAAGTCGTTCAATTCTCTTTCTGCACCTCCGTATCCTTTGTAATCAGGTTTTGTAAGTCCTAGCGTATAGTCTACGTTTAATGAGAAATTTTTACTTGCTACAAAAGCTGCACTCACAGTCGCTTTAAGCGGTGACGTAAACTTTCTGTTTTCAGCACCCATATCATCTCCGTAAACCGGATCGTTGTAGAAATAATAATTTCTGTCTATTGTCCAGAATGTAGGCGTTTCAAGGGATGCACCTACTCTGAAATTAGGACTTAACTTTCCGATTACCCCTAAGGAAGCAGAAAAACCTGACGATCTTTCTGAATAAGGAGTATCCTGCTTACTGAAACCTTCCGTAGAATTATTAGTCAGATTTCGGTAAAATAAGCTGTCATACTGATCCAGTGAGGCATTGAAGAAATTAAAGCCTGCACCTAAATATAAATTATGATTATAATTGGCCCCAACCCCAAAGCTCATCTTTGACAAGTTCCCATATCTTTCATATATATGCCCCGCCAATGCAGCATCTTTGGTGATATCATCTTTATCAAAAGCATACACGATATTATTATTTCCCGGTGACTGGATTACATTGTCCAGCGTCTGGTTAGAGAAATTAATACCAATATTGATAAATTTCCATCCGGTTTCTGTCATCAAAGGAAAAGCAATGATTCCTCCGGCATTTCCAAGATCACCTTTCGTTTTGCTATAATCTATGGTAGCTCCCGCTAAAGAGCTGCTGTTTTTATTTCCTAAAATAGATAAAGTTCCTGAAACCTCTCCTGAAATAGCTACCCCTAAACCTGCAGGGTTTGTAAGCAAAGAATTTGCATCACCACCCAGCGCACCATTAGCTCCAGCCATTGCATTAAACTTAGCTGATCCCACCATAGGAGTACTTGAGTAAACTTCTACAGTATTTCTTATCACAGAAACATCCTGAGCCTGCGCATAAAATGCAGCAGAAATACTCATTAATACTAAAGATTTTTTTAACATTATTTTTTATATAGTTTATTAGTTTGAACAATTATCTGAAGCCTCCTCTGCCTCCGCCGCCGGATCTCATTCCGCCTCCGCCTGAAGAACCACCTCTGAAGCCTCCGCCTCCGCCATTGAAACCTCCGCTGGATCTGAAGCCTCCGGAATCATTAGACCTGAAACCTCCGTTATTGTATCTTGGCTGCGACTGCTGATAATTGTAATTAGGTCTTGTTTGTGGTGCAGAATTACGGAATCCACCATTGGACTGAGTATTTCTGAAACCTCCTGAACTTCCGTTTCTGAACCCTCCGGAATTACCTCTGAAGCCACCATTTGAATTAGAGTCTCTGAATCCGCCATTGCTGATATTTCTGAATCCTCCATTTCCATTGGTATTTCTAAATCCTGAGTTAGCTGTATTGGTTCTGTAAACTGCATTAGCTACCCCTGTATTCTGGAATCCTCCTCCACTGACACCGCTTCTTCTGTAAACAGGTCTGTTATAATAGCCACCACCCCAGTAGCCTCCTCCGTATCCCCAATATGGGTTTCCGTAGTATCCACCCCAGAATGGATCATAATATCCTCCCCAATAAGGAGAATAACCCCAGTATGGACTTCCCCATCCGAAAGAGCCTCCCCAGCCCCAGCCGAATGATCCGCCCCATCCCCAGGAAAGGCTTGCACCCCAGCCCCAGCCACGGTTCCAGCCCCAGCCCCAATATGGGCTATAACCACCATACCATCCCCAAGGAGATCCCCATCCCCATGAGTTGTCATAGTAGTTTGTCTGGGAACCCGCATAAAGTCCCCAGTCAGAATCTGTAGCAGTGGTATTCCAATTTGGATTGGTACCGCTCCAGTCATTATATCTGTTCTCCTGCTCACGGCTATTCGCCTGGGCATTCTGAATTACGTTGGAATCCTGATAGTAATCATAATATTCTCCTACTCTGTTCCCGCTATCATTGATGATAACTCCTTCAGGTAGCGTATCCTTATTGGGGTCGTAATACACCCCGTCTGTCTCGCTATACCCTCCCATCTGAGCACCACAAGACACAAGTAATAATCCGCCTGATATCGCCAGAATCCCTTTGGATCTTAGCAGACCAAGCAAATTTTTATGTATATTTCTTTTCATGATAACGTAAAAATTTTTAATTTAAATTATATTTGCAATCTGTACCAAAAATGTACCAAAATACCGGTAAAAAAATCTATCAAAAATAGATTTTTATTTTTAGATAACAATAATGTACAAAAGTTAAAAAAATTTAAAAAAATAATGGCAAAATTAACCTCAAGAAGCGAAGATTACAGCAAATGGTATAATGAGCTGGTTGTAAAAGCTGATTTAGCTGAAAACTCAGGCGTGCGTGGATGTATGGTGATCAAACCATATGGCTATGCGATCTGGGAAAAAATGCGTGATGAAATGGATAAGAAATTCAAGGAAACAGGTCACGTTAACGCATACTTCCCGCTTTTTGTGCCCAAAAGCTTGTTTGAGGCAGAGGAAAAGAATGCAGAAGGTTTTGCAAAAGAATGCGCTGTTGTTACCCACTACAGATTAAAGACCGATCCGGACAACCCATCCAAGCTGATTGTGGACCCGGATGCAAAACTGGAAGAAGAACTTATCGTTCGTCCTACTTCAGAAGCTATTATCTGGAACACATACAAAAACTGGATCCAGTCTTACAGAGACTTACCAATACTGATCAACCAATGGGCTAATGTTGTCCGTTGGGAAATGAGAACACGTCTTTTCCTGAGAACTGCTGAATTCTTATGGCAGGAAGGACACACTGCTCACGCTACAAAAGAGGAAGCTGTTGAAGAAGCAGAAAAAATGAATAAAGTTTATGCAGATTTTGCAGAAAACTTTATGGCTATTCCTGTTATCCAGGGATTAAAAACACCGTCTGAAAGATTTGCAGGGGCTGATGAAACTTACTGTATTGAAGCATTAATGCAGGATGGAAAAGCTCTACAAGCCGGAACTTCTCACTTCCTGGGTCAGAATTTTGCAAAAGCATTTGATGTAAAATTCACCAACAAAGAAGGAAAAATTGAGCATGCATGGGCAACATCTTGGGGAACTTCAACCCGTCTGATGGGTGCATTGATTATGACACACTCTGATGATTTCGGATTGGTACTGCCTCCTACTCTTGCGCCAATTCAGGTAGTAATCGTTCCAATCTTCAAAGGGGAAGAGCAATTGGAGCAAATCAGCGAAGTAGCTTTGGATATTCAGGCTAAACTGAGAGCAAAAGGAATTTCTGTAAAATTTGACAATGATACTCAGAACAAACCAGGCTGGAAATTCGCAGAATATGAGTTGAAGGGAGTTCCTGTAAGAATTGCCATGGGACCAAGAGACCTGGAGAACAAATCGGTGGAAATTGCTAGAAGAGATAACCTGACTAAAGAAGTTCGTTCTATTGAAGGTCTTGATTCTTATATTGAAGATCTATTGAAAACCATTCAGCAGGATATTTACAACAAAGCATTTGAGTTCAGAAAAAATAATATCACGAAAGTGGATACTTATGAAGAATTCAAGAAAGTTCTGGAAGAGAAAGGTGGATTTATCTACGCTCACTGGGATGGTACTGCTGAAGAAGAAGAACAAATCAAAGAAGAAACCAAGGCAACGATCAGATGTATTCCTTTGGATGATGATATAGAAGAAGGTGTTTCATTGATCTCAGGAAAACCGTCTAAAAGACGTGTATTATTCGCAAAAGCTTATTAATAATTTTAATGATTTTAAAAAAAATCATTAATTTTTAAAGAAATATTCAAAAAAAGGTGACATTTGGACGGATTTTTGTTTAAATTTATATCAACATTAATCCAAAAAAATTTATTATTATGTCTTTAAATGTCATTGATTTAATTAAAGGACAATTAGGTCCCGCTTTGGTTTCACAGGCTGCATCGCAGTTTGGAGAAAGTGAATCCGGTATTTCTAAAGCAATTGGCGGATTATTACCTGCTGTAGTAGGTGGATTAGCCAATAATGCAGATAAGCCTGGCGTTGTGGATGCTATTACACAGGCCTCTTCAAGTGGAATTTTGGGAAATCTATTAGGCGGAGCGTCTAATAACCCGATTATTTCGAACTTGTTATCTTCAATATTTGGAGATAAAATAAGCGGACTGGTAAATTCCATTGCCAGTTTTTCAGGAGTGAGTAACACCACTGCAGGTTCTTTATTAAACCTGGTGACTGGAGCTACAGTAGGTACTGTTGGAAAATACGCAGCCGACAATAATCTGGGGGCTTCGGGTATTTCCAGCTTACTGAATGATCAGAAAGGCATTGTTTCTTCTCTGCTGCCTGCGGGACTTTCTTTGGCATCCTTTGGATTAGGAGCTGAAAATTGGTTTGGCCAGGCAAAAGAAACTGTTTCTTCGGTAACTTCTACAGCTAAAGATAACATCGCTGAAAGTGTTGCTACAGCAAGAGAAAATGTTTCAGAAGGAGCTAGAGAAGTAAGAGAAAGATTTGAAAATAACAACAATAATAATCAAGGCGGAGGTTCAATCTGGAAATGGTTGCTTCCGCTTTTATTATTAATAGCTGCTGCGTATTTCTTATGGAAACAGTGTGAGAAAAAGCAGACCACGACAACCACTACCACTACGTCTGATTCAACAGCAACTAGTTCAACTACTGATACAGCTGCTACTACAGGAACAGCAACGCCCGCACCGGCAACCGCTAAAACTGATGAAAACATTGACCTTAACGGGGTAATGCTAAAAGGTTACAAAGGCGGAATGGAAGACCAGATGATTTCATTCCTGAAATCCGGAGGTTACAAAAATGCAGCTGATGATTCTGCGTTGAAAGATAAGTGGTACGACTTCGATCATGTTAATTTCAAAATGGGAAGTTCTACCGAGCTTGAAGCTGGATCACAAGGACAATTGGACAACCTTGTAGCTATCCTTAAGGCTTTCCCTGATGCAAAAATCAAAATCGGAGGATACACAGACAAAACAGGAAATGAAGCTTCCAACGTTAAACTTTCCCAGGCAAGAGCTGATTATATCAAATCTGCTTTAGCTAAGGCAGGTGTTGGAGGTCAGGTACTTGGTGCTGAAGGCTACGGAAGTAAATTTGCTAAAGTAGATGCAAAAGCTTCTGATGCTGAAAGAGCTGCTGACAGAAAAATGTCTGTAAGATTTGCCAAGTAATCTTTAGACTCAATAAAAATTAGATCCCGGGAACCAGTTCCCGGGATTTTTTTATCTTATGATTTTTCTGTTTACATATATTTAATTAAATTTGTTAGTCATTTCTAACATTTATGAATTTGAATTTAAAAAGCGCCTGGCGAAAAGATAAAACAGACCATTCCTTATCAGAGGTCTATTCATCGATCAAAGTACCTAAAAATGCAACTTTCTGGAGAAAATACCTTGCCTTTGCAGGACCTGGGCTAATGATTGCCGTAGGTTATATGGATCCGGGAAACTGGGCTACAGATATTGCAGGAGGGGCTCAGTTTGGGTATACACTTCTTTCAGTAATCCTTATCTCCAATATTTTTGCAGTGGTTTTACAACACTTGTCTGTAAAACTGGGTGTGGTTGCCGAAAGAGACCTTGCACAAGCCTGCAGGGATCACTTCAGCCCAATAACCAATTTCATACTCTGGGTATTCTGTGAAATAGCCATTGCTGCCTGCGATCTCGCTGAAGTCATCGGATCAGCGATTGCCTTAAATCTCCTATTCCATATTCCTCTGACCTGGGGTATTGTCATCACAACTGTAGATGTGTTAATTATCCTTTTGCTTCAGGCGAAAGGCTTCCGTTGGATTGAGAGTATTGTAGGCGGACTTATATTCATTATTCTGGCCTGTTTCATGTATGAAATTGTTATTTCCAAGCCTGCGTTCAATGAAATCCTGGGAGGGCTGGTTCCACAAAAAGAAATTATTCAGAATCCTGCTATGCTTTATATTGCAATCGGGATTTTAGGAGCTACCGTAATGCCCCACAACCTGTATCTGCACAGCAGTATTGTACAGACCAGAGACTATACCCGTGATACAGAAGGGAAAAAAGAAGCCATAAAGTTTGCCACTATAGACAGTACAGTTTCACTAATGCTGGCTTTCTTCATCAATGCAGCCATTCTTATTCTTGCAGCCGCTACATTTCATACAACCGGGAACGAACATGTTGCTGATATTCATGATGCCTACAAAATGCTGACGCCCATTTTAGGAGCTTCAATGGCAAGTATTGCATTTGCTATTGCTTTGCTGGCTTCTGGACAAAACTCAACATTAACAGGAACTCTTGCCGGTCAGATTGTGATGGAAGGATTTCTGAATATCAGATTAAGGCCATGGCTTCGAAGATTGATCACAAGACTTATTGCTGTAATTCCCGCACTTATTGTCGCTATACTTTATGGCGAACAGGGAACAACCGAGTTATTGGTTTTAAGCCAGGTAATTCTATCTATGCAGCTGAGCTTTGCAGTGGTTCCATTGGTAATGTTCACCAACGATAAAGCCAAAATGGGTGAATTTGTCAATAAACCCTTTCTTAAAATCTGTGTATGGATTATTTCCATCATTATTATTGTTTTAAATCTGTATCTGCTCTACCAGACGTTTACAGGGAAATAAAAATATAACTATAGCTTTTAAATTGACTATTGGGCATTGTTAGGTGAATGGTCAATGGTCAATTTTTGCTTTGCAAAGTCAGTTTTTAATGCTTAACAATTACAAATTCACAAGTGAAACGGATTGACATCTTAATCATTGCAGGTGAATCGTCAATGGTCAATTTTTGATGTAAACAATTACTAATTCACAAGCGAAGCGGATTGACATCTTAATCATTGCAGGTGAATGGTCAATGGTCAATTTTTGCTACGCAAAGTCAATTTTTAACGATGAGCAATAACCAATTCACAAGCGAAGCGAATTGACATCTTAATCATTGCAGGTGAATCATCAATGGTCATTATTGCTACGCAAACTCAATTTTTAACGATGAGCAATAACCAATACACAAGCGAAGCGAATTGACTCACTCACCATTTACCGCCGCTCATTTTTCTGCCTTAATGTCCAGATTTTATATTTGGCAGGCTCTTTGTCAAACAATCTGTAAATAAATATTGAATTATGGAAACCAGGATATTAACGAAGAAAGCATCAATAATCAGGAAGAAAACAATGTTCAGAATGACGCAACATCTCAGGACAATGTGACAGCTGCTCCTTCTGCGGAGGAACTTTTGGCAGAAGAAAAAGACCGTTACATCAGATTGTATGCTGAATTTGAAAACTATAAAAAAGAACGAGCAAAGAGAAGATGGAATTCTTCCAGTATGCCAACCAGGAGATGATGGTTTCAATGTTAGGCGTTTTGGATGATTTTGAAAGAGCATTAAAAGAAATCGCTAAAAACGGAAATCCGGCTGATCTTCAGGGTGTAGAACTGATCTATCAGAAATTCAAGAATAAACTTACTGAAAAAGGCTTAAAAACAATGGAAGTAAAGGCTGGTGACAGCTTTGATGTTGATTTCCATGAAGCGATTACTCAGATCCCTGCTCCATCAGAAGATTTGAAAGGAAAGATCGTAGATGTTATTGAAACAGGATATACGTTGAATGATAAGGTAATCCGTTTTGCAAAAGTAGTAACAGGAAATTAAAATTCATAAATGATAAATGGTGAGTGATAATTGATGAATGTTTTCACTTATTAGCTTTACAATATCTTTTATCATTTATCAACAATCAATTATAAAATTGTCATGTCAAAAAGAGATTATTACGAGGTTCTTGAGATCAGCAAATCTGCATCAGGCGACGAAATAAAAAAAGCATACCGTAAAATGGCCATTAAATATCACCCGGACAAAAACCCGGGAGATAAAGAGGCAGAAGAAAAATTTAAAGAAGCTGCAGAGGCTTATGAAGTTCTGAGCGATGATCAGAAACGTGCCAGATACGACCAGTTCGGACATGCCGGAATGGGTGGCAATGGTGGTTTCGGAGGCGGAGGCTTCGGAGGTGGAATGAACATGGAAGATATTTTCAGTCAGTTTGGAGATATTTTCGGTGGCGGTTTCGGAGGATTTGGTGGTGGCGGTGGCCGTCAGCAGGTGAAAGGTTCTAATTTAAGAATCAGGATCAAGCTGAATCTTGAGGAAATGGTAAACGGAACTCAAAAAACCATTAAAGTTAAAAAGATGAAGATGGCAGAAGGTGCCACTTCAAAAACATGTCCTACCTGTAACGGTTCCGGTGTTCAGATAAAAGTAATGAATACGATGTTTGGCCAGATGCAGACACAGACTACCTGCGGTACATGTCAGGGAATCGGAAAAGTTGCCGATAAAATTCCTGCCGGCGCCAATGCGCAGGGTCTTGTTAAGGATGAAGAGGAAATTACAATCAACATTCCTGCAGGAGCAAGAGACGGTATCCAGCTTAATGTAAGAGGAAAAGGGAATGATGCTCCGTTTGGAGGAACTCCTGGGGATTTATTGGTAATCATTGAAGAGGAAGTAGATCAAACCATCAAGAGAGAAGGAGACAATCTTCACCAGGAACTTTATGTTTCATTTGCTGAAGCTGCTCTGGGAACCAAAAAGGAAATCCCTACAGTAGGCGGAAAAGTAAAAATTACTGTTGATCCGGGAACACAGTCCGGAAAGATCTTAAGATTGGCAGGAAAAGGGCTTCCAAGCATCGACAGCTACGGAAAAGGAGATATGTTTATTCACATCAATGTATGGACACCGCAGAAGCTTACCAAAGAGCAGAAAGATTTCTTTGAGAAACAGATGTCCAGCGGAGAAATGGTTGCAGAGCCATCCGGAAAGGAAAAGACTTTTTTTGATAAAGTAAAAGATTTATTCAATTAATATATAAAAAGAGGCTTGTAAAAGTCTCTTTTTTGTTTTAAAGAATAAAAAATCCTGCACTCTTTCGGGTACAGGATTTTTTGGTTATTTAATTCTAATTCTGTTCTTATTTTTTTGTCACCAGGGAATAAATTGATTTTCCTAAAGTAAATACTGCTACTGCAGCGATCCCTCCTACAAGACCGAAAGTAAACTCTTTCAGCATAGCCGGCCAGGTTGGAAGCAATTCATGCAGATAATGGATATTGTGGGCAAAAATACCTCCTGAAACCAGTATCAGAGCAACCGTACCTACAATTCCCAGAAGTTTAATAATTACAGGCAATGCTTTTACCAATAAATGTCCGATCTTGGAAAAGAATCCCTTATCATGACTTTTCTTGATCAGGCTGAAACCGGCATCATCCATTCTCACGATCAGTGCTACAATTCCGTATACCCCAACTGTTGCCAAAAACGATACAAATGTTACTGTTATGATTTGCGTAAGAAGCGGGTGCTCCTGCTGAATAACAGTTCCCAGTGCAATAATTACAATCTCAATGGAAAGGATAAAATCTGTTCTGATGGCTGAGTTTATTTTCGCTTTTTCAGAGGCTTCGGAATTTTCTTCTTCATCACTTTCTTTGATGACTTCATGTCCTTTTTTGGAACGGTGAAACAGGAATTCTATAATCTTTTCCACACCTTCAAAAGCAAGATAGATTCCTCCTAAAATCAGAATCATTTCAATAGCCGGCTTATAGAGCCAGTTGAGCAGAAAAGCGATGGGAAGAATAATCAGTTTATTGATAAATGATCCTTTGGTAATAGCCCACAGCACAGGAAGTTCTCTTGAAGAAAGAAAGCCTGTGGCTTTTTCTGCATTTACGGCCAGGTCATCTCCTAAAATTCCCGCTGTCTTTTGCGTAGCAATCTTACTGGTAACCGCTACATCATCCATCAATGCTGCAATATCATCTAAAATCGCAAAAAAGCCTGATGCCATATTTTAATAATTTTTTAATCTTTGTTAAGTTCAGCAAAAATAAATATTTAATTCCGTTTTTGAATTCATAATCTGACAATAATTTTAAAAATTATAAGACTGATTAAACAATGCTCAGCTTTCAATATTTTATATATTTGTTTAAAATCTATCCGATGGATGAAAACTGGGAAACCCAATTACAACGTATATGGCTAAAACTTGGAACGATAAGTGATGAAGAGTTTATTCAGCAAATTGAAAATCATGTAGAATTGCTTACCATTACGGATTATCAGGCTATTGCTGATTTTGAAAGAGCCTGTGCTTTTGACTCCACCGGACATGAAAAGAAAGCAGAGCCTTTGTACAGATCAGCATTAGACAAGGGATTAACCGGCTTACGAAGAAGGAGAGCAAGAATCCAGCTAGCAAGTACCTTAAGAAATAACGGAAAAGCAGAGGAAAGCATCCGTATTTTAAGGGAAGAAAAAGCCAGTTACTCTGATGAGCTCAATGATGCCGTAGATTCTTTTTTAGCGTTATCTCTTTCTTCAGCGGGAATGTATGAGGAAGCTTTATCGCTAACCCTAAAGGCAATTTCACATCATTTACCACGATACAGCCAGTCTGTTTACCGTTATGCAAATGCTCTGTATAAAGAATTACCATAATATTTCTTTATTTGATTCTATGAAAAAACTCATTCGCAGGTATCATTTTTTTGTGATGGGATGTATTGGTTTCATGCTGCAGTCCTGCAATACGAAATTCAGAGTCTGGGTAGGCCCCGGAGGCCAGCAGAAAATTTATAATCTCAAATATGGTGAGCATAAAAGGCAGAAAATGGATGTTTTTCTTCCCAAAAATTATGCTGAAGATACTCCTGTCGTGCTTATCGTTCATGGCGGGGCCTGGACTTTAGGAAAAAAAGAGCATATGATCCAGATTCAGAAGATGCTTTTTGAAAACAGGATTCCGAGCATCAATATGAACTATAGACTGGTTTCTGCAAAGAAAAAAATCACTTACAAGCAGCAGCTTGAGGATATTGGCCAGGTGATTGAAAAATTTAATTCACTTGCAGATAAAGCTGAGCTTCAACCCGACAATTATATTCTTCTGGGAGAGAGTGCTGGCGGGCATCTGGCACTTCTTTACGGATACCAGCATCCTGAACAGATCAAAAAAATCATTTCACTGAGTGGTCCAACAGATTTTTTCAGTTCGCAATATCTTAAATCTTTTTATTCAAAATATACCTCTCCTACTATCCAGAAAGTGGTAGGTGCCAGATTTGACCGCAGCAATGTTTCTGAAGCCTTTAAGGAAGCCAGCCCTATTGCGAACATTACCAATGTCCCTACGCTGTTATTTCAGGGAAATAATGATATTCTGGTCAATCAGCATCAGGGAATTGCTATGGATTCGGCGCTCACCCGGATGAATGTTCCGCACAAATTTGTCTTTATGAAAGGAGCAGGCCACGCACCCAGATTCTTCAGCAAAAGGAAAAGAGACAGTATTATTTATCCTAATATCCTGGAATGGATTAAAAAGTAAAGATGTCTTACAGAATTTATTTGATTATTAAACGCAAAGGATAATAATTACAACGCATTATTGTAAGGAAGCGAAGAAGTCGTGACTTTGTCACTGACGAAGCTAACGAATATATATATCCATACGCTTAGAAAGAATCAATTCATTGATTCCTACCTTTTCTCTCTTAAAATAATACTCAATACAAATTAATCTTTGCGTTTTAAAAATTCATTACAAGTGAGTCGTCCTAAAATAGGTTGACATAAATTAAACAATATTTAATCCGGAGAGATATTTTATTTCTTCGGATTTTTTATGCACTTTATCTGGAGTTTGCATATTAAGGCTTAGATGTGGTCTTTTAGTATTATAAAGATAAATACTTTCTTTTACTAATGAGTTTAGATCTTGCATATTCTTTGTTTTATAAAAAAGGAATTCTTGTTTCAATATTCCATTCACCCTTTCTGCCAGTGCATTTTGATAGCAATCATAACCATCAGTCATTGACGGTTTGATTTCATTCTTATTAAGTATTTTCTGGTAATAACCAGAGCAATATTGCAAACCTCTATCTGAATGATGAATTAATGGGCCACTTGAACCTCTATTTTTTATTGCCATTTTTAAAGCTTTCGCAACATTTTCAGTGTTCATATTTGAACTTAATGAATATCCCATGATCTTTCTACTATAGGCATCTGTTACCAAAGATAAATAACATGTAGATTCTTTGGTTTTAAGATAAGTTATATCGCTTACAAACACCTGTTCCGCTTTTTCTACTCTCAAATCCTTCAACAGATTGGGATGCTTTCTAAGCCAATGCTTTGAAAATGTTGTTTTAATATATTTCTTTTGTCTACGGATTAGCATATTCTCTCTTTTTAAGTAGGCAAATAAAGCATCTCTTCCCAATTTGACATCTTCCTGTATGAGCTGTTCTTTAAGAAGATGATAAAGTTTTCTTGTTCCTAATTTAGGTAACTTCATTCGTATTTCCTGAACCAGAAATTTTACCTTCAGTAATTGGTTTTCCCGGATTAAAATCCTTTGCTTAGCTTGATAAATAGCCTGACGGCTTATCCCAAACAATCTACACAGTCTTGATATACTTATTCCTTGTCTGTGGAGTTGGAAGATTGTTGGGAGGAAAACTTTTTTCTGATTTGAGTCCCATATTGTTTATCTGAGATATCAATCATCGTATTAAGAACCTTGGTTTTTAGCTTTTCATCAGCTAGTTCTTTTTCTAAACGTTTAATTTTTTGAGCTGGTGTTTCTTTGGAATTAGGCATAGTATGAAGTTTAGGTTTACTCCACTCTAAGTTACCATATCTTCGCAACCAAACCAAAACAGTACTTCTTCCCTGGATACCATACTCTTTTTGAGCCTGCTTGTAAGTGTAATCGCCGTTTTCTACTTGAGAAACTATTCTTAATTTAAAGGCTATACTGTAGTCTCTTTGTGTGCGCTTTTCTCTTTTTAATACTTGATCTTTCATAAATAAGTCGATTAATTGTCAACTTATTTCAGGACGGGACAAAGCAATAAAAAAAGCCATCTCATGATTGAGACGGCTCTATATTTTTAATTGCATTGCTTATTTATTCAAAGTCCTGATCTTCGTATTTGGATAAATCTTCTTTTTTCCCGAAAACAAATTTGATGATTACCGGAAGTGTAGTTACCAGTACAATCACGATAATAATATATTCCAGTTTTTCTTTTAAGTTGATGCCAAACTGCTCCATAAAGAGCTTATCCAGGTAATGTCCTGCAAAGATCAGAATAAACGACCATAATACAGCACCGATAATATTATCTCTTAAAAACTCTTTTTTATCCATCTTCACGATACCGGCTACAATAGGGGTAAATGTTCTTACAACAGGTAAAAACCTTGCCATAATAACTGCCAGTGCTCCATGTTTTTCAAAGAAATCATGTGCCTGATAAAGATATTTCTTTTTGAAAAGCATTGAATCCGGTCTTTTATACAAAGCGGGGCCGGCTTTTCTTCCGAAATAATAACCTACTTCATTTCCAATAATGGCTGCAAGGGATACTCCTGAAGCCAGAAGTGTAGTATCCAGGAAATCGCTTCCTGTAGAGCCAAAAGTCTCTTTGATGATTTCAACGGCATAAATTCCTGAAACGAATAAAAGTGAATCTCCCGGCAGGAAAAATCCTACAAAAAGCCCTGTTTCAGCAAATACGATAAACAAAATAAGCCAAAACCCTCCCATTTTAATATAAAACTCAGGGTTTAATAAATCCTTCCAGCTATTGAAATCTTCCATAAATATCGATGAACAACAAAAATAGGTCTAAAAAGTCTGAAACAAAAATTAATTATAAGATTTTAACTAAAATTGAAACATGATTTTTATAAGTCGAGGTCATCATCGGAAACTGCCGTCCCATCGGCCATCAGGAATGCTTTGAGGAAAGGAGTGATATTACCGTTCATAACAGCATCCACGTCTGACGTTTCATGACCTGAGCGTACATCTTTTACCAGCTTGTAAGGGTGCATGACGTAATTTCTGATCTGGCTTCCCCACTCGATCTTCATTTTATTGGCTTCAATCTCGTTTCTGGCTTTCATACGTTCTTCCAGTTCCATTTCGTAAAGTCTTGAACGAAGAAGCTGCATTGCTTTTTCTTTATTCTGAAGCTGGGAACGGGATTCTGAGTTTTCGATGATAATGCCGGTTGGTGCGTGACGAAGACGTACAGCGGTTTCCACCTTGTTGACGTTCTGCCCTCCGGCTCCAGAAGCCCTCATGGTCTCAAAACTGATATCGGCAGGGTTGATATTGATCTCAATGGTATCATCCACTAAAGGATAAACGTACACGGAAACAAAGCTTGTATGGCGTTTCGCATTACTATCAAAAGGTGAGATTCTCACCAGTCTGTGCACGCCGTTTTCTCCTTTCAGATATCCGAAAGCATATTCCCCTTCAATTTCAAGGGTTACAGTTTTCACTCCTGCCACATCACCTTCCTGGAAGTTCAGTTCACGGATTTTATACCCTTGTTTTTCTGCCCACATCGTATACATTCTCATCAGCATAGATGCCCAGTCACAACTTTCTGTTCCTCCTGCTCCTGCTGTAATCTGAAGAACGGCAGAAAGTTCATCCCCTTCATTGGAAAGCATATTTTTGAATTCAAGGTCTTCAATTTTCTCTACCAACTGCGGAAATGTTTCATCCAGTTCTTTTTCAGAATCAGGATCTTCTTTGGCAAAGTCAGCCAACACCTGCAGATCTTCAAACTGTGTATGAATCTCATCATAGCTTTCTACCCATTTTTTCTTTGAACGAAGCTGTTTTAAAAATGCTTCTGCCGTTTTTGGGTTGTCCCAAAATTCAGGTGCTGCAGTTTTTTCGTCATCATTGGCAATTTCAATCTTCTTTTTCTCAATCTGAAGATATCTGTGTAAATCTTCAATTCTGGATTGAACTTCTTTTATCTGGTCGTTGTTAATCACGAATTTTTCTTTTTGCAAAAATAAGGAATTCTTTTAGAGTGGAGAGATGCGCGTTTAAAGTTCCCGGTTTAAAGTTTTGGGTTCGGAATCCGGTTTTTTAGGATTCGAGATTCGATGGATAAATAACTATTCTTTTACGATTTCAGCTTCAAAGCTTCTTCTAAGGTATTCTTTTGATTTTTTACTTTCCGTTTTGAAGCCTGCCATTGTTAAGATATAAACAAAAAGTAACATCAGCAGAGGCATGAAAAATTCTACAGACATTTTTTTCTCTGTTGAACCGATCATAATGAATATCCCTACTGCAATGGAGCACCAGAATAGTAAAAATACAAGTACAAATACATGTAACTTCATGGTAACTTCTATTTCTGTCCCATAGTTATTTTTTTGAACAATTCCGCTTATTTGGGGAAGAAAAGAATTTCTATACTGTATCACTCTGCTTATTTCAAAGCTGTTATTATTTACAGATCCTTCATAGTCTTTTGTATAATTCCTTCCAAAACCAAATTTTTTAGCCTCTACAAAACCGGAAAGTCTTGTTAAAACTTCCTGTTCAGATAAATTTGTCCTGTAGGTAATCCGTTCAAAAGGTAAATATTTCATTTGCATTTAAATCATTTTTGCTATCTCCTTCCCAATTTCAGGAGCTAAAGCGACTCCCATTCCTGAAAGCCTTACGGCACAAAACTGTCTTTCCGAAATCTGTTTTACAATGGGTGTTTTTTCCAGACCCATTGCCATTATTCCTGACCAGCGGAGTGCAATTTTAAAGTCTTTATAAGGAAGAATAATTTCTCTTAAAAAGTTTTCCAGGTGATTCTGCAGAAATTCTGTAGTTTCAAAAGCGATGGTTTCTTCGGTTTTAAAATCCTGATTTCTCCCCCCGCCCAGCAATATTCTGTTGCCTAAGTTCCTGAAGTAATAATACCCTTCATCATAATGAAAGGTTCCTTTTAGTTTTAATCCGTCTATAGGTTCTGTCAAAAGGACCTGTCCACGGGCTGGAACGATATTTTCTTTTTCCAGAAACTTTGAAGTGAAAGCATTGGTACAATAAATCACTTTACCAGCTTTTACGGACACATCGCCGGAGAGATAGACCTCAGCATCTTCTGTTCTTTCTTCAATCTTCAGGACTTCTGTTCCGAATAAAAACTCTACTTTCAGTTCATGGCATTTTTCCAGCAGTTTTTGTAACAGTTTTCCTGAATGCAGACTTCCTTCACAAGGGTTTTCGATGAGAAATTCAGATTTCCCAAGTCCGAATTCTTTTATTTTATTCTGTTTCAGACTGTATGTTTTATCCAGTCCTGTTATTGTTTTCAGTTTTTCATTAACACTGTCGATATGGGTTAAAGGCTCTTCATTATTTACAATTTCATAGCCTCCTTCAAGTTCAAAATCAATCTCATCATTTTTAAAATAATGTCGGATTTTCTGAAGCCCTTCAAATCTCATTTTAATAAGCTTCAGTGTTTGTTCCCATCCCATTTTCTCAGAATCAGCAATGATTTCGGTAAGGCTTCCAAAACAGGCAAACCCGGCATTTCTTGTTGAAGCACCTAACGGAATAGCATTTCTTTCCACGATTAAGACAGATTTTTCAGGATATTTCTCTTTGATGACTATTGCAGTCCAAAGCCCGGAAAATCCGGCACCTATGATGATAATATCTCTTTTTCTGTAGAATGTATCCAGTTCCCAGATGCTGTTCATGAATAATAAGTAATGAGTGATGAGTGATGAGTATTTTTTGTAAATCTTAAAATTTAAACTTAAACGTTGAACAATTACCCTTTATCTCCCCCATCATTATGCTGAAACCCGATGGCTCTTTGTGGTTCTTCCACTACTCTGTAGGTTTCCAGTTCATTCTTCAATGCCTGAATTCTGAACTGAAAGTCATCAAAATTATTGATAATGGCATCAGCCAGGAATCTTGCTACCTGATCAAGATATTCTTCAGTAAGCTTGGATCCTGCATCTCTTAATGCTCCATTTAAGAGATTCTGGTCGATCTTCAGTTTTTCGTTTCTGGTTTTCTGGTAAAGGTTTTTAATCCTTTTCTTTAAGCTTTGGGTAAAGTCGATCAGCATGGTATTGCTAAAGGCCTTCATTTTTGAAGAGATGTCATGCCAGAAAGGAATTTTATCCGCTTTGTTATTCTTAAGAATTTTATACAATAAAGAATCTTCCTCAAGTCCTCTGGTCATCGCATAAAGAATAATTTCTGAACGCTCAGAAGCATTAGGAGGAAAAACAGGGATCAGCACATCAAATCTTCCCGGTGCCAGAATTTCTTCATCAATTTCTGCCACAGAATTAGCTGAGCCCACCATCAGAACTCCTTCTTTTTCAAATTTGCTGATGTAATGCAGAATGAGTTCCTGCGCTTCAAGGTTACAGGAAGCAATATCTGTCTCTGCTTTTCGCTGCATCATAATTTCATCAAAATCATCCATGAAAAGAAGCATTTTATTTTCCTTCATCATGCTCAGCAGAAAATCACTGAAATTGATTTCATTGCCATCAATTAATGAAGTTCCCAGATAATGTTTTTTAACTTCTTTAAACTGATATCCGATGATTTCAGCAATTTTGTTGGCCCAGAATATCTTACCGCTACCGGGAGGTCCGTACAGGATAATTCCTGCAGGCTTGTTGATTCCCCAGTCTTTGATCTGTTGTGGGTTAAGGAACGGTTCCAAAACGCTGGACGTATAAAAAAACAGATCTCTGTATCCTATGAAATCTCTTTGCTGCAGACTGGTTTTATGCCCGAAATAATCATACACAAACTGATAGTTTCCTCCCAGTTTGTTATCAATTCCATAACTTGATACAGAAGATTTGAAAAAACCGTTGTCGAAAATATTGATATTATTGTCTTTAATTACCTTTTCAACTTTATCTTTTGGCTGCTTGATCACTTCTGCAATCTGCTCCAGGGTTTTATTTTTATCGAGATCTTTTTCGTATAACCTTAGAAAATCTACATTTTCGCGGGCAAACTTTTCAAAATCTTTCTTTACCTCAAAATTAGTGCTTATACAGTCTACCAGTTCAAGATCAAAATCCTGGATAAACTGTTTAATGGCTTCTGCAGAAACCTGTAATTCTTCTGCGAGTTCAATTAGCTTCATAACTGTTCATTAATTCTATCAAATTTAATGCATTTACCCTTAAATTAATATTGATTTTTGTTAATTCTGTAACATTCTCTAATTTATATAGACTACTACTATGTAAAACAAATTACATGGAAAAGATTTTATCAGTAAAAAATTTGACGAAGAAATTCAAAAGAGTTGTGGTCAACAATATTTCTTTTGATGTCGAAAGAGGTAATGTTTATGGACTGCTGGGGCCTAACGGAAGTGGAAAGTCCACCACTTTCGGTATGCTGCTTTCAACCATCAACCCTACCAGCGGCGACTGGTTCTGGTTTGGAAAAAAGGGAACAGATCCGGACACCTTAAAAAAGATCGGGGCTATTATTGAACAGCCTAACTTTTATCCTTATTTAAGTGCGGAAACCAACCTCAAGATTGTTGCAGAAATTAAAAGTACTCCTTATACAAGGATTGATGAAGTTCTGAAAACCGTTAATCTGTACGAAAGAAGAAAAGATGCTTTCAAAACTTTTTCTTTGGGGATGAAACAGCGTCTGGCTATAGCTTCTGCCATGCTTAACAATCCGGAAGTATTGATTTTAGATGAACCTACCAACGGGTTGGATCCTGAAGGGATCATACAGATCAGAGAAATCATCAGCGATATTGCCAAACAAGGCATCACCATTATTATTGCAAGCCATCTTCTGGATGAAATTGAAAAAATCTGCAGCCACGTAATTGTATTAAAAGAAGGAAATTCCATTTACTGCGGAAGAGTGGATGAAATGACCTCCAACAATGGATATTTCGAATTAAAAGCAGACAACAACACTTTGCTTTTAAATGCCTTGTATGAACTTCAATGGTTTTCCTCCATCAATAAGGAAGGCGACCTTATCAAAGCGCAGATCCGTGATGATGCTTCAATTTCAGCTTCAGCAATGAATCAGAAGCTGGCAGAGAAGGGAATTTATCTTTCCCATCTGACGAAGAAAAAGCTGTCCCTTGAATCTCAATTCCTTGAACTTGTAAAAAACACGAATTAATCATGATAAAATTATTAAAACTGGAATACTACAAAAACCTGAATTATAAGCCATTCAAAGTTTTCACGATACTTTATTTCGCCATTCTTATTGCTTTGCTTTTCATCGGATTGGTTGACTTTGATGTTTTTGGAGGGACTGTTAACTTAAAGGAGCAGGGAATTTATAATTTCCCGGAAATCTGGAATTTCACTACATGGATTGTTGCCTTATTGAAAATCTTCCTGGGACTGATTATTGTTTTCTCCATTTCACAGGAGTTCAGCAACAGAATGTTCAAACAGAATACGATTGACGGACTGAGCAGAAAGGAATTCATCACTTCTAAATTGCTGACAATAACTATTTTCACCATTGTTTCAACAGCTATTGTATTGGGAATTACTTTGTTCCTGGGGTATCAATACTCAAATACAACGGAATCTGCAAAGGTTTTTGCTGAAATTTTCTTTATCGGAAATTACTTTGTCAAGCTATTTACTTTCTTCTGCTTCTTAATGTTTCTGTCCATTTTACTGAGAAAATCAATTTTTGTATTTCTTGCTCTTTTTGTATTCTGGATTGGGGAAGGGATTTTAACCGCTGTTGAAGTATTCTCAAAAGTAAAAGGAATGCAAGGTCCACAAAGAAATGAGATTCTTCAGAATGACTTTTTTATAACGCATCTTCTGCCATTGGAAAGTATGTCTAACCTTATTCCCAATCCGATGATGAGATTGAATATGGCCAAAGTGATGGGTGTAAAATATGATTTCCATTACCCTACAGAAAGTCTTATTGCCTGTCTGGTGTGGTGTGGTATTTTTATATTCGGATCTTACTGGATTCTGAGAAAAAGAGATTGGTAGTTTTCAGTACTGAAGATTAAAAGATTTAATCATTAAAATATTTAAATCGTTTTTTAAGTGATTCGTTTTCGGATCACTTTTTTTGGCTCAAAATTTTCATTCAGGATTACTAAAAACTAGCCATGAAAAAAATATACTATTTTCCGGGATTGATCAGTGCTATGCTGATTCCTGTTTTATTCTGGTATTATGGAAGTCAGAGAGTTCAGCCACCGTATACTGCAATTGAACTGGCAATTCCAGCAAAAATAAGACCTAACATTCCCTTAGACAACACTTTTGAACCCTATAGAAACTGGAATTACAAAAAAATCACAGTTAAGCCCAACACAGCGCTTCAAAATCAAAGTTTTTATGTTTCAGAACTTAAAAAACTGCAGGAAAGAAATGAGAAACAATCCGGAATTGAGTTTGTAATCAATGATAAAAACAATTATCAGGATTTTATTGCTCTGATAGATGCTATGGAACTTTCCAAACAAGAAGCTTACGGTGTTGATATGGAGAAAACAGGTCATTTTTTTGCACTTCATTTTTATAAAGACCCGAATAAAATTGAAAGAGGTTATGATATTATTTGCGGAACGGAAGCTGCAACCATTTATTATAAAGAAGAAAGCAATTATAAAGGATTTGATAAATTAAAATATTTACTCGAACTTCCTAAACAGTCATTCTATGTAATTTTCAGCTTTTTATTGTTTGTGAATATTTCCATGTTCAGCATTAAAGAAAATCTCCAAATCCAAAGAAAAAGATTAGCATGAAAAAAATATACTACTTTCCGGGATTAATCAGTGCTGTACTGATACCTGTTTTGTTCTGGTATTATGGAAATCGAAAGTTTGAAGATATTAATCTTTCTGTGATAGACATTGGACTTCCTGCCAAAGAAAGAGAAGGGATTAAAAATACTTTTGCAAATTTTGAATCCGTAAGAAACTGGACTTACAAAAAAATAAAAATAGCTCCTGGTGCAGCCAAAGAAAATTCAAAATTATATGTTTCTGAACTGAAAAACCTCCGGAAAAGAAATGAGAAAGAATCTGGTATTGAGTTTATTTTAGATCAAAATAATAGCTATGGTGATTTTGTTTCTGTTTTGAATGATCTGGCGATCGCTAAGCAAGAACAGTATGCAGTTGATCTGGAGAAAACAGGACACATTTTTGCTGTTTACAACTATATTGATCCTAAAATGCAATTTCCTGAATATGAATGTTTGCTTTGTAATGATGTTATCAGACCAGAATATAAACCTGATTTTTTTGAAAAAATACAATTGCTTCTCACAGAACTTCCAAAAGATATCTATTACTTTATTTTTGGATTCCTTATATTTCTGAATATCTCCATGTTCAGCATCAAAGAAAGATTTCAACTACATCATTAAATTAAAATAAAAAGGCTGCCATCCGGCAGCCTTTCTTTCACATTACTTTTTATCTAACAACGGAAGATATTTTCCGTATCCTTTACTTTCCATTTCTGCTTTTGGAATAAATTTCAGAGAAGCACTGTTGATACAGTAACGAAGTCCTCCTTTATCTTGCGGGCCATCTGTAAAAACGTGTCCTAAATGGGCATCACCGGTTTTACTTCTTACCTCTACTCTTGTCATCCCGTGGGAGCGGTCCATTTTTTCTTCAATCAGACTTTTTGTAATTGGTTTTGAAAAGCTTGGCCATCCACATCCGGATTCAAATTTATCTGTAGAAACAAACAACGGTTCTCCTGTTGTGATATCTACATAAATTCCTTCACGTGTTTCATTCCAGTATTCGTTCTGGAAAGGTCTTTCTGTACCGTTTTCCTGAGTGACATTATATTGTTCAGCGGTCAGTTTCTCCTTTAAAACTTTCTTATCCTGTTTTTGATAGGCTGGCTTTGGAAGTGGGTTGGCTTTTTTTGCCATTTCAAAAAGTCCCGGTTCAATGTGGCAATATCCGCCAGGGTTTTTGTCCAGATAATCCTGATGATAGTCTTCTGCTCTATAGAAATTTTTCAACGGAATGGTCTCTACCAATATTGGTTTGCTATAGTTTTTTGCCAGCTTCTGAACTTCGTCTTTTACTACTGCTTCATCTGATTTATTGGTGAAATAGATTCCGGTTCTGTACTGGTTTCCTCTGTCATTTCCCTGCTGATCTTTACTGGTAGGATCGATCGTTTTAAAATACAGATCAATTAACAGTTTCAGATCTACCTGTTCCGGATCGTATTTTACTTTTACGGTTTCTGCAAAACCTGTTGTATGACTCACTACTTCTTCATAGGTAGGATTTTGAGTATTACCGTTGGCGTACCCCACTTCTGTTCCTACAACCCCACGAATCTGTTGAAAAAAATGTTCTGTTCCCCAGAAACATCCACCTGCAAAATAAATCTCTCTAACGTTTTTACTATCCATAATTTTCTCATTTTCTTTTTTTATTTCCGCCACATTGGGCTTTGCTTTCCTGAAAAGTCCGGATCCAGCAGCAAATACTGCGATACCCAGAATGATTCCGAGTACAATTAATATATTTTTCATTTTTACCTTTTTATTCATTACTTATTATTTTGAACGATCATGAATCCAAATCCTAAAAGCATAAGATCTTTTACAATAAAGAAATCCGTCACAGGCACTCCGTCCACTATCTTCCACATTCCCGGAGTAGTAAACAGGTAGCTTAATGTTGTCAGGAAAATAACAATCATTCCTATTCCCGCATACTTCTTCAGTACAGCAAATTTCGCACTAAATATCAGGAGTAATGCAATGATAATTTCTATCGCTCCGATAAGATTAGACACTGCCTGGACGCTCATAATTTTATATACGAAAAAAGTTAAGAAATGGTTTTCCACCAAAGGTTTTATTGCGGCTGCTTCTGTGGGGGTAAATTTGAAGATACCGATCCAAAGCAAAATAAGAGCTGCTCCGAAAAGGGAGATGTAATACCCGGTTTGGGATAATTGATTTTTAGATTTCTGTACTGTTCCGACCATGTTTTTAAGATTTTAATTAATACTTTATCTTTTTCAAAAGTATAGTCGGAGCTTTTTTATAATCCTGACAGAATTTTTATCAGAAATTTAACTTATCGATCATTTTATTCTTAAAGTCCTGAATTTCAGAATCATTAATTTCAGTTTCTTTCTTAGAAAAAGTCTTTTTAAAAGCTTTATCCAGAAGAGCCAGCTTTTCATTGTACATCCTGCACCATTTGCAGATCATCAGGTGCATACTCAGCATCCTGTTTTCTTTGGCAGAAATAGATCGGGCATTCCTTTTTTCCATCAGTAAAGTAGCTTCACTGCATGGTAAAAATAATATGTGTAGTATTCTTTTTATCATTATTCCTTATGATTTTGAAAACCAGTTAAACTCCAGACATTCTCTGAGCTGCATACGGCTTCTTTGCAAAATCTTCCAAAGATTAGTCGTGGAAACATTTAATTCCTGACTTACTTCCGGTGCTTTTTTTTCTTCTATATAATACATTTTCAGCAGGATCTTCCATCTGGAGGGCAATTCCTCAATACATTCCTCCAATGTTTTATTAAAATCCGCACTGTCTAAAAGTTCATCCCCTTCACCGGATACATTCCAGTCATTCAGAACATCATTATGCTTCCATGAGCCGGTTTCATCAAAAAAATGATCAAGCCTGATATTGGGTTCGGATTTATATTTTTTCCGGTAAAAATCTGCCACTTTCCTGTTCAGGATCGCCATAAGCCATGTCAATGCCTGACTTTTCCCTTCGAAAGAATTATATGCTGAGTAGGCCGCAAGAAAAACTTCCTGAACAACATCCTGTGCATCTTCTTTATTTGAAAGCACATACAGCGCCCGCTTCAAAAGCGGCCCTGAATATTGCTCTATCCAGTTTTTCAATTCTTCATCTTTTGTCATAGGAAAGATTTCTATATTTTCTCAGATCACAACGAAGGTAGTAAGTTAAACGGATATTCCAAAATTAGATTATTATTGATTGTTATTGTCACAAACCTTATAGGTTTTAAAAACCTATAAGGTTTACGATACATCCGTTAACCCAACCTGCACCATTCAAAACATAGCATAAAATTATTACAAATCGCTTAAAAATAGTAAATTTGCATCTTATCAAAATTTGATACTAAGAAAAGCAAAAGCAATACTATGACATCACAAGAGATACGTCAAAAATTTTTAGATTATTTTAAAAGTAAGGAACATTTAATCGTTCCTTCAGCTCCTATTGTGCTGAAAGACGACCCTACCCTTATGTTTTCCAACTCCGGAATGACGCAGTTCAAGGATTTTTTCCTTGGCTACAAAACCCCTACCGCCCCTAGAATTGCCGATACACAGAAGTGTCTGAGAGTTTCAGGGAAGCACAATGATCTGGATGATGTAGGTAGAGATACTTACCACCACACCATGTTTGAAATGTTGGGAAACTGGTCTTTCGGGGATTACTTCAAAAAAGAGGCTATTGCTTTTGCCTGGGAATTACTGACTGAAGTATACGGAATTCCAAAAGAAAATTTATACGTTACCATTTTTGAAGGTGATGCTTCAGAAAATCTGGACAGAGACCAGAATGCTTATGATTTCTGGAAGTCCCATATTTCAGAAGACAGAATCATCAACGGAAATAAAAAAGATAACTTCTGGGAAATGGGTGAAAGCGGACCGTGTGGACCGTGTTCGGAAATCCATATTGACCTGAGAACTCCTGAAGAAAAAGCAGCAGTTCCGGGAATTTCCCTTGTAAATAAGGATCACCCGCAGGTTGTGGAAGTTTGGAACCTGGTTTTCATGGAGTTCAACAGAAAGGCAGATAAATCTTTAGAAAAGCTTCCTGCTCAGCACGTAGATACGGGAATGGGCTTTGAGCGTCTTTGTATGGCGCTTCAGGGAAAATCTTCCAATTATGATACTGATGTATTCACTCCGCTTATTGCTAAAGTTGAGGAGCTTTCAGGTAAGAAATATACCGGAATCTTAGAAGACGAAAAAGATATTGCCATCCGTGTTGTGGTAGACCACATCAGAGCGGTTTCTTTTGCTATTGCAGACGGACAATTGCCTTCAAGTGGAGGTGCCGGTTATGTAATCAGAAGGATTTTAAGAAGAGGGATTTCCTATTCTTACCGATTCCTGGGGATGAAAGAGCCTTTCCTTTATAAGCTTGTAGCAGTTCTTCAGGAACAGATGGGACCATTCTTCCCGGAAATTGAAAAACAAGGAAAACTTGTTACCGAAGTTATTAAAAGTGAAGAAGATTCATTCTTAAATACGATTGAAACAGGATTAATCAGAGTTGAAAAATTAATTCAGCAAACCATTGCAGACAATCAAAAAGTTCTACCAACCCTTGAAGTTTTCGAATTATATGATACCTATGGTTTCCCTGATGATCTGACAAGAATTATTGCTGAGGAAAAAGGGCTGACAATTGACGAAGAAGGCTTTAAAGCAGAAAGAGAAAAACAAAGAAAGCGTTCCCAACAAGATTCTGCCCAGAAGGTTTACGACTGGGTTGTTTTAGAAGAAAAACCTGAATCATTCGTTGGATATGACCAGATTGAATCTGAAACGTATATTACAAGATACAGAAAGGTAGAAAATAAAGATGGGGAATTTTACCAGGTGGTACTAAGCAGTTCTCCTTTCTACCCTGAAGGTGGTGGACAGGTTGGAGATAAAGGTGTTCTTGAAAACGCTGCTGAAAGCTTCCAGGTACTGGAAACTAAAAAGGAAAATGGTCTTATCATTTCTTTAATCAATGGTCTTCCAAAAGATGCAGGTGCTTTATTCTATGCTAAAGTAAACGCTTCAGAAAGAAAAAATTCTCAGGCTAATCACTCTGTGACTCACCTTCTGCATGAAGCTTTAAGAGATGTTTTAGGAACTCACGTAGAGCAGAAAGGTTCTTACGTCGGTCCGGATTATCTTCGTTTCGACTTCTCTCACTTTAATAAAATGACTGAAGAAGAAATTGCTTTAATTGAAGAAAAAGTAAACCATAAGATCAAGGAAAGCATTGCTTTGCAGGAATTCAGAAGTATTCCGATTCAGGAAGCATTGGACAAAGGGGCAATGGCATTATTTGGCGAAAAATATGGTGACAATGTGAGAATGATCCAGTTTGGAAGCTCAAAAGAACTTTGCGGGGGAACTCACGTAAAAAACACCAGCGAAATCGGTCATTTCAAGATCACTTCTGAAGGTTCTGCAGCAGCAGGAATCAGAAGAATTGAAGCCATTTCAGGAGATAAATCTGAAGAATACTTCAAAAACCTTGAAAAGCAAATCACTGAGCTTTCTCAGTTATTAAAGTCTAAAGATGTAGTAAGATCCATTGAAAAGCTGATCGAAGAAAACACTTCATTGAAAGCCGAGGTAGATGCTCTTAAAAAGGAAAAAGCAAAAGGAGAAATAGGAGAATGGAAAAATGCTTATGAGCAGAAAGGCAACAAGCAGCTTCTTGTGAAGAAAACTTCTCTGGATGCGGGTTCTGTGAAAGACATCGTATTCCAGCTGAAGAGAGAAATCCCGTCTTCAGTAACGATCATCCTTTCTGATGCAGACGGAAAACCAATGATTACAGTTGGAGTTTCTGATGATCTTGCTGCAGATTACCAGGCTGGCGCTATCGTAAAGGATCTTGCAAAAGAAATCCAGGGCGGCGGCGGAGGAAATCCGGGCTTTGCAACTGCGGGTGGTAAAAACCTTGAAGGTTTAGAAAACGCTTACCAAAAAGCTTTGAATATTTAAAATAGAAAACTCTATTATAAATTTTAACTCCGGCTGTCTCAAAATTGAGAGAGCCGGAGTTGTTTTTACCCTATCTCTCCTATTATATTCTTAACGCAAAGTTCTTCGTATAGCACGTCGTATGGAAGGGAGCAAAGAAGAAAATCAATTTCATTGATTCTGACTAAGCGTGAGTAATAATTATACTTCCATCAGATAAAGCAAATTTCCCATAAACATCTGTGTCATCAGTGAAATCCGTGGGAGATTAAAATAAAATAATTTAGGAAAAGGTTACACAAGCGGGATATATGTTTTATTTAATGCTAAGGATCGCAAAGAAACATTTATTTATCTTAAGTATTTCCGTTCGCAAAGGCGTTACACTCTGCTATGAAATGATTGTATTTTTTTGCTAAATAGGATGCTTTTGCACGAGAAAAGCAAGAAATAAAAGCTTTGCATACACTGCGTTATAATATAGTATTCTTATTACGAATATTTTCATCAAAGTCTCTCTATTTATATCCGTTCTAATTATTGACTTTACCTTAACAAATCATCACCTAATCTTAAACTATTTGTTTTATCTTCTTAAAACTCAGTTAACACCAGACCTTTAGTTTTGCCATAATCGAAATTCAAAAAATGTAATTATGAAAATTAACAAAACTATCGGAGCTCTTCTCTTTGCTTCCCTTGTATTTCAAGGCTGCAATGATGACAACAACAGTAACTCTGACACTCCTGTCAATGACAAAATCAAAATTGAAAATTTTTCTAAAGAACCTGCTTTCGTTTTTGGGATGCCTGGTTTTGAAAATTTAAATATTACCACTCTTATTTCCAGTTCCGATGTGCTTCCAGGTTCTCCTGATTTCGTTTTCGGAGGACAGCCGGACGGAATGGGACTTATGAAAGATCCTAATTCTGACGGTTACCTGATGATCACTAATCACGAGATCAAGCAATCTGTATCAAGAGTATATTTAGACAAAACTTTTAAGCCTGTAAAAGGAGAATATATCTTAAACGGAACCGGAGGAATGACAAGATTGTGTTCTGCAACACTGGCAACTCCGGAAATTCATGGTTTCAGTGCGTTCCTTACCGCAGGTGAATCAGGTGAAGAAAGTATGGTGCATGCTTTAAACCCATTGGCACCGGTATCTCAGGCAGCTGATAAAACAAGAGTAAAACCTGCATTAGGAAAGGCTTCTATGGAAAATGCAGTTCCGCTTCCTAAAGATGTTTCTAACGGAAAAACTTATATCATTATTGGTGAAGATCAGTCTTATTCATCTTCCCATCAGTCTGCAGGACAGCTGATCATGTATGTAGCCGATACACAGGGAGATCTGGATAATGGTAAGCTGTATTCTTTAAGGAGAACAAACAGCAACTATACGGAAACGGACATGACGAAAGGAAACAGCTACGATGTAGAGTTTGTTGAAATTCCTAACGCCAAAAATCTTACAGGAGCTCAAATCAACCAGAAAAATATTGACAATAACGCGATCCGTTTTTCAAGAGTTGAAGATGTAGATTACAGAAAAGGGGCTGGAAAAGGAAGAGAAATTTACTTTACTGCAACAGGAGAATCTTCTGATGGTATTAATCCAAAGGCTGGATTAACCATGTGGGGAAGAGTGTACAAGCTTGTTCTGAATTCCAATAATATGCTTACAGGAAAACTAGAAGTAGTTGCTGAAGGAGATTCAAATCCTGGAAATAATCTGATCAATCCTGACAACTTATGTGTTACTGAAAACTTTGTTTACATCCAGGAAGACGGAGATTCTTACTACAAAAATGCCAACCATGACTCTTATATCTGGCAGCTGAATATTGCTACCAAACAATATAAGCCGTGGCTGAATATGAAGCATAATAGAAATAACACTGCATGGCAGACTGCTTACAACCAGTCCGGAGATCTTCAGAAGTTCGGTTCGTGGGAATTCGGAGCAATGGTTGATATTTCAGACATCATCGGAGTTCCGAATACATTCTCTGTGAATATTCACTCTCATACTTGGCAGCTTGATAAATTCAAAAATCCTGACGGTTCCGGAATCAATGCCAATAAAGAAGGCGGACAGATTGTCATCATCAGAAACGTAGAAAAATAGTTTCAAATTCTTCATATCAAATTCAATTAAAGTATCAATAGAAAATCTCTGTTGATACTTTTTCATCCTTATGAATAGACTTTCAAAATACCCGATACTCCTCTTCCTGTACTCTGCAGCAGCATTTTTTACCCTTTCCTATTGTAAAAATGATAAGCAGCAGCCAGTATATGAAGATCTTGGTTCTGTAAAAAGAACGATTCTCAAAACCAATACTGATTTTGAAAAACAGATCAACGAGCTGAAAACCCTTGTTTCCAAAGATTCCGATGAAAAACTTCTTCAGCAGAAATTCCAGGATATCAGAAAAATCTATAAAAAAATGGAATGGGCAGTAGAATATTTCCTTCCCCACTCTGCAAGGTTCATCAATGGTCCCGCCCTTCCGGAAATAGAAATGGACGAGCATACAGAGATAGAGCCTGAAGGACTTCAGGTTTTAGAAGAAATGTTTTATCCTTATGATAAAAGAAACAAAGAGGAAGTGATCAGAATGCTCAACAAGCTCGTTAATAAAAGCAACACTATAAGCACTAACTTCCAGGTAATTACCATCAGTAAAGACCAGGTTTTTGATGCGTTAAGGCAGGAGACTTTCAGAATTTCAAGCTTAGGGATTTCAGGTTTTGACACCCCTGTTTCAGGAACGTTTTTACAGGAAATGCCTTCTTCTCTTCAGGGAGTTAAGGAAACGCTTAAACAAATTTCCACTGAACGTTCAAAAGACAAAGCATTAAAAAGTATCGAAGCTGAAATCAATTCAGCCATTGAGGTTCTGAAAAAAAATACAGATAAAAATACGTTTGACTATGTCAGTTTTATCCCTGACCATCTGAATAAAATCACGGCCTTAATGCTTGAATTTAAAGATCAGGAGAAAATCCCGGATGTTGAAGTAACAACCGCTTTAAACAAAAATGCAGCTACGTTCTTTGCTAAAAATGCTTTTAATCCCAACGCCTTCACTCCCGGAAAAGAATATGCCTATTCTGAAGAAAAAGCCGCGCTGGGTCATCAGCTTTTTAATGATAGAATTCTATCCAACAATAATAACCGGAGCTGTGCAACATGTCATATTCCTGAAAAGGCTTTTACTGACGGACTTGCCAAAGCAATGTCCCTTGAAAATTCAGAACTGGCCAGAAATACCCCTTCTCTTAACTATGCGGGATATCAGCATGGTCAGTTTTGGGATATGAGAAAGGATGATCTGGAAGGACAGAGCTCCGATGTGATCTCCAATAAAGAAGAAATGCATGGTGATCTGAATGTTATTCTTGCAAGGATCAATCAGGATAAAAAATACCAGTCTGCATTCAAAAATATTTATCATTCTCAAAAAACTGAAGTTTGGCAGCTTCAGAATGTACTGGCGAGCTATATCCGGTCTCTGGCGAAATTCAATTCTGATTTTGATGAATATATGAGAGGAAATAAATCAGCGATGACAGAAAATCAAAAGCGGGGCTTTAATCTTTTTGTAGGAAAAGCGCAATGTGCAATATGTCATTTCCTTCCTTTATTCAACGGTACGGTCCCTCCTAATTTCAAGAAAACCGAACAGGAAGTTCTGGGAGCAGCTGTAAACGGAGAAAACAAGACTTTTGACCATGATCCGGGGAGAGGTAAATTTCATGAGACAGTTTCTTCATTACAGCATTCATTCAAAACACCAACCCTTCGAAATATCAGCAAAACAGCGCCTTATATGCACAATGGCGGTTATAAAACGTTGAAAGAAGTCATGAACTTTTATAATAAAGGCGGAGGAAAAGGTTTTGGATTTAAAGTAGACAACCAGACACTTTCTGATGAGCCTCTGCAGCTTACGGATCAGGAGATCAATGATATTATTGAATTTATGAAGGCTCTTGATGACAAATAAAATACGATTCTAAAACACAAACCGCGAAAAACAATTAAAACTCTCTGAATCAATTGCTCAGGGAGTTTTTTTATTGGTAATCTCAGGAAAATACAGAAAGACTATCTAAATCATTTTTTTATTTGGCATAATCCCTGGAAAGTCCATAAAAACATTAGATTAAATCAATGTTATACTCTGTTAAAAACTTTTCTACCACAATAAATATTATTAATTTTGACCTAGTTTTTTTACATGAAAAGGGGTTTACTGTTAATATTTTTTCTGATCTGCTTTTTGGGGTATTCACAAACAAAAATTAAGGTTGTGGATGACGCCAGTCAAAAGCCTGTCTTTAAAGCTAAAGTATCCTGTGACAATATGCTTATCGGGTATACCAATGAACAAGGTATTCTGGAATTTAAAACAGGATGCAAAAACATTGATATTGAAGCGGACTCTTATCAGAAAGAAAGCCTTACTGTAGAGAGCAGCATGGAAGTTTCCCTGCTGAAAAAAACATCCAGAACCACCAATATTGAAGCGGTGGTGATTGAAGATAAAAGCGATCCCAGAGCTTTGGAAATTCTAAAAAAAGTAAACAAGCTCTGGAAAGAAAACTCTCCGAAAAGCTTAGGTTCATATTCTTACAAATCCTATGAAAAAATTTCCCTTGATATTGATGAGGACAGTCTTTCCCAGTTTAACCAGTATTTCAATGATCTAAACATTTTTAAGAAAAAAAGGGAAAAAGACTCGCTGAATAATATTACTGCAAGCAAAATTTTTTCAAAAAGCAAGCTGTTTCTCTGGGAAAGGGCACAGGAGTTTTTATATTCCAAAAAATATGGTGAAAAAATCAATATTCTGGACAACAGAATTTCCGGTCTGAAGCAGCCTATTTACGAAATGATCGCCCTTCAGCAGAGCAACAGGGATGTTGTCCCCGAACAGGTAAAGCCGGAAAACAGAGGGCTATACAGATTCTTTCTTTCTGATACCGTTACGCTGGACGGAAGAAAAAACTTTGTGATCCGCTTCCGTGAAGTGAATTACAAAAAACCAGACAGAAAGCGAAAATATAACGGTGCCATCTATGTGGATACTGAAACGTACGGAATCAAAAAAATTGAAAACTTCAGTAAGAATAAAAATGAGGGAATCATTACCAGCACCTGGGTATTTTACAATAACAAATGGTTCCTTGCCCACGAAAAAGCCAAGCTGAAAATGGGTAAAATGGCTATGGATGACAAAGTGCATGCAGATGACAAGAAAGACAAAAAAAGCTTTGGCACCTACGCTTTCCTCACTTCAAAATATTTTGATTTCGAGTCTCCTATTGAAGAAGATCCCAAGGATTTCAAAGGCTACACTTTCTCGGTAAAAAATATTGACGGACAATCACTGGACCGCTACAGAACCGAAGCTCTTACTGAAAGAGAACAGAACACTTATAAAACTATTGACAGCTTAGGTAAAAAATATAAAATAGACAATAAAGCACAAATTTTGTCAGGATTATTGAACGGACAGATCAGAGTAGGTTCCGTAGATTTTGCGGTGGATGAAATTGTGAATTACAACTCTTATGAAGGATTCAGACTAGGTTTAAAAGCCAAGCTTAATGAGAACTTTGATCCTCATTTTTCACCGGATTATTATTTTGCCTATGGGGTAAAAGACAGAAGATGGAAATACGGAATGGGACTGGACATGAAAACCACACTGGAGAAAAACTCTTTTTTCAGATTTGAGGTTTATGATGATGTAACCGCCTCCGGAGAGTTCAACAGAAAGCTATGGAATTTCAAGATGAGAATGATGAACTTCGGGAATAATTTGAATAACGACAGGTATTTTCATTTTAAGGGAGCTACATTATCTTATCTGAATGATGTCACCAACGGTCTTACTCTTGCCCTTGCCGTAAGAAGAAATACCGAAGAAGCAGAATTCGATTATCAGTTCAGGGACAGAGGCACTTCATACAGAAACTTCAATACCCTGTTTACTCTGAAGTATTCTCCGAATTCAACCAATATCATGACGCCTCAGGGAAAATCTCTGATCGATCAGAAGTATCCTGAACTATACTTCAATTATGAGCAGAGCTACAAATTACTACAGGGAGATTTTAATTATTCCCGTTTTGATGCCCTCTTTGTTCATAATTTCAAAACACCTATCGGAACTACCGGTTTCAGACTATACGGAGGAGTTGTTCTGGGAGGAGCACCAATCTGGAAAAACTTTACGATGAACGGACTTGCTTCTCCGGGAAAAGATTTTAATTTTAACCTCACTTCTTACCTTGGGTTTGCCACCCTGGAGGGAGGAAAATATTATAATGATAAATTCGTAGCCTATTATTTCACGCACAAACTGCCATGGTATTTAAAAAGCTTCGGACACAATATTTCCAGCTTTGATTTTGTCCTGAGAGGAACTATCGGAGATATGAAACATCCGGAATACCACCAGTTTAAGTTCAGAAAGCTGGATCACCTATATCAGGAAGTCGGTGTGGAATGGAGCAACTTCCTTTCCAGCTATTTCAATCTCGGTGTATTCTACAGAGTAGGTTATTATGCAACACCTAATTTCAAGGAAAATTTTGCTATTCAGTTTAAACTGAAGTTTCTGGAATTTTAATATTCCCGATCTTTACAGCAGAAATTATACATTATACATTATACATTATACATTATACATTATACATTATACATTATACATTATACATTATACATTATACATTATACATTATACATTATACATTATACATAAATATCATGCAGAAAATCGAGATCAAAGCAGAACAGTTTTTTGAATTATTAAAATTAAAAGACACTCCGATGTGGGAGATTTTCTCACAGATGATTGATGGCAATGAAAAAGAAATTATCTTTTTAGATAATGAAGAAAAGATTCTTTTTAATTATATTTTACCTTCTACACAAGAGAAGCTGGAAGAAGACAGGAAGGAATTTTCAAAGCAGTTTTCAGAGAAATTAGCTAACTTTAATTAAAAAGTTTGTATGAATAAAAGTTATGTTTTCTGCCTGTTAAGCATTTTCCTGTTTACCCTTGGAAGTGCCCAGACTTATAAAAAACCATTGGTTTCCACCATCAAAGAATCTGACCTTCGTACCGATATGTATCAGCTTGCCGCAGACCAGTTCTGGGGCCGTGAAGCAGGAACCCTGGACGAATTAAAAGTTTCCATGTGGCTTGCTGACAAGGCCAAAGAAGCAGGAATGAAACCTGCCGGAGATAACGGAACATTTTTCCAGTTCTTCGATATGTACAGACATCAGGTTATCCCTCAAAGCAGCCTTAAAATCGGAGATACCAACCTGAAATTATGGAAAGACTTTCTGGTAGCAGAACCTGTGAATGCTTCTCTGGATGCTGAAATAGTATATGCCGGAAATGCAGAACCTGAAGATCTTGCAAAATTGAATATCAAAGGAAAAGTTCTTGCGGTAAATGCTTCAGACAAAAATATTTCTAAGGACATGACCCTTTTCGTAAGGAGATATCCCGGATTTGTAAGAAATAAATATTATAATAAAGCTGCTGAACTGGGAGCGAAAGCCATTATTTTTATCACCGATGATATTTCCGAACAAAGCTGGGTGGAGGTACTGCCCCAAATGACAAGAGGAAGCTACGGCGTAGAAGGATTAAGAGAGAAAATAACGAATAATATTCCTGTTTTATGGATCAAAAGAGAAAATGCAGGCTGGGTAAAAAACAGTCCCAAAGCTTCTCTTAACCTCATCACTGAAACGTATAAATATCCTTCAGTAAATATTATCGGGAAAATAGAAGGTACGGATCCGGTCCTTAAAAATGAATATGTTTTGCTAAGCGGACATCAGGATCATGACGGCATCAGACATCCTGTAAAGAATGATACAATCTATAACGGTGCTGACGATAATGCAAGTACATGTGTTGCTATGCTCGCAATGGCAAGAGCTTATAAAAAGCAGCCGGGAAAAAGAAGCATCCTGTTTGTTTTCCATGGAGCTGAAGAGAGAGGATTATTAGGATCGAGATGGCACGCAGCCCACCCTGTTGTTCCGAAAGAGAAAATTGTAGCCGTTCTGAATGGTGATATGATCGGAAGAAATGACAATAATGAAGCGGCTTTATTGGGAGGCAATGCTCCTCATAAAAATTCTGAAGAACTCGTGAAAATGGCTGAAGAAGCCAATAATGAAAGTACAAAATTCAAATACCTGAAAGATTGGGATTCTCCAAGTCATGCTGAATATTTCTATTTCAGAAGTGATCATCTTCCGTATGCTAAAATCGGGATTCCGGCGATATTTTTCACCAGCGTGCTGCACGACCAATACCACACCCCGCAGGATGAATCTGAAAATATCAATTATAAAAAGCTTTATAAAATGACTGAGTGGATGTACAGAACCTCCTGGAAAGTTGCTAATGAAACGGAACGCCCAAAAGTAATTTCTAATTTTTCACTGGAAAGATAGTTGATAGGGAAAAAATTGAACCATTAAGAAGAATCTAGATTATAAGAAAAGTTAAGATTCAAATGAATTTGAATGAAGTACTCTGCTTAATAAATATCCGAAGATATTTCTCTTCATTATTCTTAAAAACTTAATCATCCTTAATGGTTTAAAAATTCTTTCTAATTAATACTTCTTTTGTCTTGAAACAAAAGAATCAAAAATTCAAGACTTAGAAACTTCCGCTAAAAATGAAATCTGTTCTCTAAAAACTCTAAACTCGTGCGGAAACAGTCTATATTGAGAATCACAGATTGTCCCGAACTCAAACAATAGAGTTTTTTAAACGTTCACAGAATTCATTTTCTTAACGCTGCAGCTTCTTATGTCATTTGACATTGTTAAAAAAACAAAAGCTTCACGGATTGTGAAGCTTTTTCATTTCATCGTTGTGTTTTTAGAATCTGATTGAATGCGAAATAATTTAATATTGAATATGATTTTTTAAATAAGCAGGTTCATCAGCGCAGGATCATTGTTCAGATAGTTGACAAAGAAATCATATTCCTTCATTTTACCCATCAAAGGAGGAAAATCTCTGTTTTTTTTCAGCGCAATTCCCACCACTGCAATTCCTTTTTCTTTTGAATTTTTTTGGGTATATTCAAAATAGGTAATATCATCGTCCGGTCCCAGTACATCCATTACAAAAGTTTTTAATGCCCCGGGGCGTTGTGGAAACCTTACAAGGAAATAATGCTTTAACCCTGCGTGCAGCAAAGCCTTTTCCTTGATTTCTTCCATACGCGTGATATCATTGTTGCTTCCGCTGATAATACACACTACGTTTTTACCTTTTATCTCTTCTTTATATTTGTCCAGTGCCGCTACTGAAAGCGCTCCGGCCGGCTCTACCACGATAGCGTCTTTATTATATAATGACAATATGGTTTCACAGACTAATCCTTCGTCAACCGTAGCCATATCATGCAGGATATTTTTACAACGTTCGAAAGTAATTTCTCCCACCTGCTGTACAGCTGCACCGTCTACAAAACGGCTGATTTTTTCAAGGAGAACGGGTTTTCCCTTTTCCAGGGCTTTTTTCATACTTGCAGCCGCTGAAGGTTCTACACCAATAATTTTTGTTTGAGGAGACAAATGCTGAAATACAGTACAGACTCCTGCTGCCAGTCCACCGCCACCTATCGGCACAAAAAGATAGTCAACCATGCCGTCCGCCTGTTCCAGGATTTCCAGCGCTGTTGTAGCCTGTCCTTCAATAATCGCCGGGTCATCAAAAGGATGAATAAATACACTGTCATGCTCTTTGCAAAACCTCATTGCAGCATCTTTAGATTCATCGAATGTGTCTCCGAATAAAATAACATCAATGTATTCTCCACCGAACATCTTTACCTGTTCGAGCTTTTGTCCGGGGGTTGGCAAAGGCATAAAAATCGTTCCTTTCACTTTCATGGTATGACAAGCAAAGGCTACTCCCTGCGCATGGTTTCCGGCACTGGCGCATACGACTCCTCTGGACAGTTCTTCCTGTGACATGGTTGCCATTTTATTGTATGCCCCCCTTATTTTATAGGATCTTACTCTTTGCAGGTCTTCCCTTTTAAAGCTGATGTTTGCCTCATAAATGGCTGACAAGTTATTATTGACAGCCAAAGGTGTTTTTACCACTACATCTTTTAATCGTTCCTCCGCTTTATAGACATGCTCTAAAACGGAGGAACTTACTTCCTCTTTCATCATCTTTAAGTAATTAATTGTTTTCGGGTCTCAGGCTGCGCACAGTCTTACCGGCTTTCCACATTTCGCTTTCTCTCAGCTCAGTAAGTTCTGCTTCCAGTTTTTCACGATAATCCGGTTTACTGTTGCTGTCAATCGAGCGTTGTGCCTCATTTCCTTTAGCTACATTGTCATACAGCTCTTCAAACAAAGGCGAAGTAGCATCTCTGAAACGCTTCCACCAGTCTAAAGCACCTCTCTGAGCGGTTGTGCTGCAGTTGGCATACATCCAGTCCATTCCGTTTTCTGCTACTAAAGGCATTAATGACTGCGTCAATTCTTCTACGGTTTCGTTAAAAGCTTCCGAAGGACTGTGTCCATTTTTTCTCAATACATCGTACTGAGCGGCAAATATTCCCTGTACAGCACCCATCAGTGTTCCACGTTCACCGGCAAGATCACTGTATACTTCTTTTTTAAAGTCGGTTTCAAACAGATACCCGCTTCCTATCGCGATTCCCAATGCGGTTACTCTTTCTCTGGCTTTTCCTGTAGCATCCTGATATACGGCAAAACTGCTGTTCAGACCTCTGTCCTGCAGAAACATTCTTCTCAATGATGTTCCTGAACCTTTTGGTGCTACCAGAAAAACATCTACATCGGCTGGAGGAACAATTCCTGTACGTTCATTGAATGTAATCCCGAAACCATGTGAAAAATACAGCGCTTTTCCAGGGGTAAGATGCTGTTTTACTTTTGGCCAGTATTCAATCTGTGCGGCATCACTCAGAAGATAGCAGATAATGGTACCTTTTTCCAGAGCCTCTTCGATTTCAAATAATGTCTCTCCCGGTACAAACCCGTCCGCTACTGCTTTATCCCATGATTTGGAGTTTTTTCTCTGCCCTACAATGACATTAATTCCGTTATCTTTCTGGTTCAACGCCTGTCCTGGTCCCTGTACTCCATATCCAATAACTGCCACGACTTCGTTTTTTAATACTTCCTGAGCTTTTTCCAACGGAAATTCTTCTCTTGTTACTACATTCTCCTCTACTCCTCCAAAATTCAATTTTGCCATTTTTTTTGATTTTATTTATTACTGATTATGATGTTTAATTTCTGAGCTTAGCTCGCATGTTCTACTGCCGTCAGGTAAGGATTTCTATGATAATGCACTTCCAGAACATCCACCTGTTTTTCCATCTGTCTGCTGATTTTCTGAACAGAATCTTCTGTTTCTCTGATCACGATGACAAACTTTTTTACTTTTTCCATTTCCGAAGGGCCTACATTAAAGGTCACCATAGAAATTCTCCTTCTTGAAAAAATAGCATTGATGCGGCTGATCAATCCTAAATAATCTTCGGTATACGCTGTAATGGTATATTCTTTATGATCTGTTTTCATCTTTTATTTTTTAAACTTTATTATTGAGTACAATCTCCGAAACACTTTTCCCCTGGGGAATCATCGGAAATACATTGTGTTCTTTTCCTGTCATCACTTCAAGAAGGAAAGCGCCTTCATGATCAAGCATTTCACGGAGGGCCCATTTCAGATCTTCTCTTTCAGACACCCTGTTTCCCTGGATATTGTATCCTTTTGCCACCTGAACAAAATCAGGACTCTGAATATCTACCGAGGAATATCTTTCTTCGTGAAACAATTCCTGCCACTGTCTCACCATTCCCAGATAGCAATTATTAAGAATTAAAATTTTTACCTCCGGATGATACTGCATAATGGTTCCCAGCTCCTGAATATTCATCTGTGCTCCTCCATCACCCATCACTGCAATAACAGGCCGGCCGGTTTCCGCATAGGATGCTCCTATCGCAGCGGGAAGACAGAACCCCATAGTGCCCAGGCCTCCGCTTGTCACATTGGTTCTGGAATGTTTGAAGTGAGAGTAGCGGCATGTTGCCATCTGATGCTGTCCTACGTCTGTCACAATTATAGCTTCACCTTGTGTCATTTCATTCAGATAACGGATCACTTCTCCCATCGTAATCTCTCCTTCATCGGGATAAAGCTCGGTATGAATCAGATTGATGCTTTCCACTTCGTGGCATTTTTTAAATCTTTCATGCCAGGCATAATGTTCTCTTTTTACAATCCTTTCCGTAAGAAGGGGAAGAGTATGTTTGCAGTTCCCAAGAACCGGAACATCAACTTTTACGTTTTTATTGATCTCTGCCTTATCAATATCGAGATGAATAATTTTTGCCTGTTTTGCATACTGATCCAGTCTTCCTGTTACACGGTCGTCGAAGCGCATTCCTACAGCAATCAGAACATCACATTCGTTGGTTAATATATTCGGACCATAGTTTCCATGCATTCCTACCATTCCTACAGCCTGCGGATGATTCGTAGGTATGGCACTCATTCCTAAAACAGTCCATGCTACAGGAACTCCTGATTTTTCAGCAAATTCTAAAAATTCTTTTTCTGCTTTTCCCAGCATAATTCCCTGTCCTGCAATAATAAATGGCCTTTCAGCCTCATTAATTAAGGATATTGCCTTTTCAATACTTTCAAAACATGGTTCGGGATCCGGTTTATAGCTTCTCAATGAATGGCATGGAGTATATCCTTTATAATCAACAGACTGAAGCTGGGCATTTTTAGTCACATCAATCAATACAGGACCAGGGCGACCTGACTTAGCAATGTAAAATGCTTTTGCCAGTACTTCGGGAAGCTCATTGGCATCAGTAACCTGATAATTCCATTTGGTAACAGGACTTGTAACGTTCATTACGTCTATTTCCTGAAAGGCATCGGTTCCGAGAAGATGTTCAAAAACCTGTCCTGTAATACAGACCAAAGGAGTGTTATCCAGCAGCGCATCTGCTAATCCTGTTACAAGATTGGTTGCTCCGGGACCGCTGGTTGCCAGCACTACCCCTACTTCTCCTGATACTCTTGCCAGCCCCTGTGCCGCATGTACTGCTGCCTGTTCATGGCGTACAAGAATATGTTTCAGTGTTTCCTTATAATCGTAAAGGGCATCATAAATAGGAATAATAGCTCCACCCGGATATCCGAAAACGGTTTTTACACCTTCCTGCAGAAATGCTTCGAGAATGATCCGGCTTCCGGTAAGTTGTATTTCTGTTGATAAATTCAGGTTTTCCATATACTTTTATTGAGTGATTTCGTCCGTTACACAGCCTTCTGCAGCTGATGATACTGTTAATGCATATTTATAAAGCAATCCTTTCTGTACTTTAAGGGGAGGTTTTTGCCACCCTTTTTTTCTTCTTTCTATTTCTTCTTCTGAAACTTTGAGCTGTATGGTATTGTTTACCGCATCTATTTCGATCAGGTCATCATTGTGTACAAAAGCAATCAGACCTCCTTCATGGGCTTCCGGTGTGATGTGTCCTACAACAAAACCATGGGTTCCTCCACTGAATCTTCCATCCGTGATTAAAGCAACACTGCTTCCCAGACCGGCTCCGATCAATGCACTTGTAGGCTTCAGCATTTCCGGCATTCCGGGCGCCCCTTTCGGGCCTTCGTGACGGATGACAATAACATCACCGTGCTGTACAGTTCCATCCTGAATTCCTCTGATCAGATTTTTTTCGCCATCAAACACACGGGCTTTCCCTACAAAGCGCTCACCTTCTTTTCCTGTGATTTTGGCAACACTTCCCTTTTCCGCAAGGTTTCCGTACAATATTCTCAGGTGTCCGGTAGCTTTTACAGGTTCTGAAAGTGGCTTTATAATTTTCTGAGTATTAAAATCCAACCCCGGAACATCTGCCAGATTTTCGGCTACTGTTTTTCCGGTGACGGTAAGGCAGTCTCCATGCAGTAATCCCTGTTCCAGTAAATATTTCATCACCGCCGGGGTTCCTCCGTGTTCATGCAGATCCTGCATCAGATATTTTCCACTCGGCTTCAGGTCTGCCAATACCGGAGTATGATCGCTCATCTTCTGGAAATCGTCCTGAGTAAGAGGAACCCCTACACTTTTTGCCATGGCAATAAAATGCAGAACAGCATTTGTACTTCCTCCCAAAATAACAATAAGGCGAAGTGCATTTTCAAATGCTTTACGGGTCATGATATCGGAAGGTTTAATGTCTTTTTCCAGAAGTACTTTCAGGTATTTTCCGGCCTCAAGACATTCTTCCTGCTTTTCTTTGCTTAAGGCCGGATTGGAAGAGGAATACGGAAGACTCATTCCTAATGCCTCTATAGCAGAAGCCATTGTATTGGCGGTATACATTCCACCACATGCTCCAGCTCCGGGACAGGAGTTCTTCACCACACCGTCGAAATCTTCTTCAGTGATTTCTCCTGCAATCTTTTTCCCCAACGCTTCGAAAGCAGAAACGATGTTAAGTGCTTCTCCTTTGTAACAGCCTGGTGCAATAGTTCCTCCGTACACCATAATGGAGGGTCTGTCTAGCCTTCCCATTGCGATTATGGTTCCGGGCATATTTTTGTCGCAGCCTGGCAGAGCAATCAGTCCGTCGTAATACTGTGCACCGCAGATCGCTTCGATACTGTCTGCAATCACATCACGGCTTACCAGGGAATAGCGCATTCCGTCTGTTCCGTTGCTCATTCCGTCACTTACGCCGATGGTATTAAAAATCAATCCGGCTAATCCGTGGTTCCATGTTCCCTTTTTTACTACCTGAGCAAGATCATTCAGATGCATATTACAGGTGTTCCCGTCATAGCCCATACTGGCAATTCCCACCTGAGCCTTGTGCATATCTTCTTCTGTAAATCCTATCCCGTATAGCATGGCCTTGGCGGCGGGCTGTTCACTGTTTTGCGTGAATGTTTTTGAATATTTATTTAACATATTTATCCTGCATTTTCTATTCTTTTCTTCTCTTTAAACTGAAGTTTTTTACTAAATTTTGATTCAAAACTACATTTTGTAATATTCTTTTCATTTTCAGTTTTCTTAAAAATTACAATATTCAACTGTTTATGAAATACATATATTTATCTGATTATTAAATATTTAAATCTCAAAAATCTACAATGACAGAACTCTTACCAATTTTAAATATGCCTGCTGTACTCTTCCGCTTGCCGTGTCTTCCCAGTTTCTTGTAAAAGGAATATCATCAAGTGAATCCAAAGCCACAATTTCTGCTGCAGTACCACAGAAAAAGCCGGCATCTGCGCCACGCATTTCCTCTGGTTTAAAGAAGGTTTCTTTTACCGGAATATCAAGCTCATGACAAATCTCCATAACGGTTTGTCTTGTGATTCCCGGAAGAATACTTCCTTTGGCCGGTGTATACAAAACCCCGTCTTTTTCGTAGAAGACATTGGCCCCTGAACTTTCGGCAACATTTCCGTTTTCATCCAATACCAGCGCTTCATCATAGCCTTTGTCTTTGGCATCCTGGCAGGCTAATATTGAGTTTACATAATGTCCTCCTACCTTCGCCTCAACCTTGAAAGCTTTAGGATTAGGACGTTGAAAAGGGGAAGTCATGATTTTCATTTTATCTGCCAGATATCCGTTATTCCATTCCCAGGCAAGAAGAGACAGGTAAGATTTCTGTCCTTTTGAAAGCGACATATTGGGAGAGCACGTTACCAATGGCCGGATATAAGCGTCTGTAAACCCATTCCGTTCCAAAAGTTCATAGGTTAGATCTGTAAGCTGATTTACAGAATAATCGAAGGGAATGTGCATCAGTTCTGCTGATCTTTTCAGTCTTTCATAATGTTCTTTTGCTTTGAAAATCCTGGTTCCGTGATCTGTGTTGTAAGATTTGATTCCTTCAAAAACCGAATAGCCATAGTGTAAGGATTGTCCGTAAAGATCTGTTCCGGCATCTTTCGCTTTCATAAATTTTCCGTCAAAATAGATGGTCGTGTCGTCGTTGTAATACATGTTATAGAGATTAAAAAAATTAACAAACGGGAATAAAAAAAGCCCTCTCACGCTGTGAGAGGGCTCAATATATGTACAGTCATACATCTTCCTTCTCACAATCGCAAGGGAATAATAATGACGATAATAATTACTGATAATAACTGATACATACTCTGTATTCTTAAAATTAAAACAAAAAAAAGCCGTTTCAAATATGAAACGGCCTATATATAATTTAAATTAAAATCTGTTTACAATACCGTTTCCTTACTGTTGTTAATGACAACAGCAATAATAGAAATGGCAATAATATTTTTCTGATTCGTAAAATTCATACTGCAAATGTATAAACTTTTTAATAACCCACAAGTTTTTTTGACACTTTTTATTTTCTCTGTAAAAAACGGGTCAACGTTTCCTTTGCCTGAGCGACATCATGAACTCTTACAATTTTTGCGCCCTGCTCCAGCACTTTCATATGAAGTTTCTGGGTTTCTTCATTAATGTCCAAAGGGGATTTACCAAGAGGCTTATAAATAAATGACTTTCTGGAAATGCCTATCAACAAAGGAAATCTCCCAAATCCAAGATATTCAACTTCGTCAATCATTTTCATCTGATCTTCTACTGTTTTTCCGAAACCAAAACCGGGATCAAGAATGATATCGTTCACTCCTTTTTCTAAAAGTTCTTTTGTTTTTTGAGAAAAATACCGGTTAACTTCCAGCGTAATATCTTCAAATCTGACTTTCTCATGCATGGTTTCATAAGACGGATTTACATGCATCAGGATGTAAGGAAGTTTTGTCTGAGCGGCGGTATCAAACATTTCTGCATCATATTGTCCGCCTGAAATATCATTGATCAGGTCAATCCCTTCATTGAATCCGAATTTCACTGTTTCCGCATAAAAAGTATCCAGTGAGATCAGAGCTTCCGGAAACTCTTTTTTAATCAGAGAGATCATATTTCCGATCCTGTTGATCTCTTCTCCGGCGCTTAAAAATTCTGCGTTGGGACGTGTGGACTGTGGCCCGATATCCAGTATTTCAGCTCCTTCTTTCAATAGTTTTTCAGCATGTTCCAACGCTGATTTTTCATTATTGAATTTTCCACCGTCAGAAAAAGAATCCGGTGTAAGATTGAGGATTCCCATGATCTTTGGAGTGTCCAGCTGTATTAATCGGCCGTTACAATTGATTGAGTAGGTGGGTGAGTTAAAGGGTTGCGGAGTTGGAGGGTTGGAGAGCATGAGTTGAATTATGATTGATGAATGATTTTTTCTATCCTGCAAAATTAGTGATTTACGGCTTTTAAAAAGAGATTAAATTGAAGATGGAAGTTGGAAACTGGAGGCAGGAAGTTAAGCGGACCCTCTCCAACACTAAATCCCTCTTACTCTAAAACCCCGCAACACGCATCCCGAAACTATCAAACTCTCCCACTCTCCCACTCTCAAACCCTCCCACTCACAAACTCAGCTTATCAAATTCAAAAATCTGAAACCGAATTCGTATATTTGGAAGATTAAGAAAATTTATGCTAAAAACATCAGTACAGTTCGGGAAAGTTATCAGTCAGTGCCGTGATCTTTTCGGTAAAAAATTACAAGATTACGGAGCAGCATGGAGGGTTTTAAGACCAAGCTCCATTACAGATCAGATTTATATCAAAGTTAACAGGATCCGTACGCTGCAGATGACTGATAAAAAAATGGTAGATGAGAGTGAGGAGGATGAATTTATCGCAATTGTCAACTATTCTATTATTGGGCTTATTCAGCTTGAGAAGGGTCTTTCCAATGATTTTAATGAAAACAAGGAAGAAATTTTAGGTTTGTATGACAAATACGCCAATGAAGCAATGGCTTTAATGGAAAGAAAAAATCATGATTACGGTGAGGCCTGGAGAGATATGAGAATTTCTTCTATTACAGATCTTATTTACCAGAAAGTATTAAGAACCAAACAGATTGAGGATAACCAGGGACAGACCATCGTTTCGGAAGGGCTTGATGCCAACTATTTCGATATGCTGAATTATGCGGTCTTCTGCCTGATCAAGTTTTCAGAAAAAGAAAATCAATTCGAACCCAAAAATATTTAATATGATCAAAGGTATATTACGCTTTATTATTGCTGTTATTTTTATCCTGTCAGGCTTTGTGAAAGCTGTGGATCTGCTAGGTTTTTCCTTCAAAATGGAAGAATATTTTGCGCCTCCGGTTTTCAATATGCCATTTTTAGAAAGGTTTGCCCTGCTGTTTTCCATTATAGTGGTGGTTATGGAACTTTTCCTAGGATTTATGCTTCTGCTCAAATTAAAGCTTAAATTTACCTTATCTGTATTAATTGCCCTTTGTATTTTCTTTGGTTTCCTTACGTTCTATTCGGCTTATTTTAATGTCGTTACAGATTGTGGATGTTTTGGCGACGCCATCAAATTTACGCCATGGCAAAGCTTCCTTAAGGATGTTGTTCTTCTTGTAGGATTGATCATTTTATTCATCTTATACAGAAAAGAATTCCGTAAAAAAGATGCCTATGGAGTTACCTCAAAAGAGTCTTCAAATACAGTAAAATATATTCTGCTAGCAGTATTTTCTCTGGGTATGATCTATGTTATGGCACAAGGACTTATGCATGAGCCTATCATTGATTTCCGTGATTATAAAATCGGAACAGACATCAAAGCCGAAAAAATTAAAATTGACAAGAATCCTTCTGAATATAAGACTTTCTATTCTCTGAAAAATGAGAAAACAGGAGAAGTCGTAAAAGTAAATCAGGATGATTATATCAAAAAAACAGAATACTGGGCAGAGGGTTCTCCATGGAAAATTGAAGATGGAAAAAATGAATCTGTACTGATCAAGGAAGGTTACAAGTCTGAAATTGTGAAATTCAAGATTGAAGATCCTACAGGAGTGGATGTCACCAATGAAATCATTAATGCTCCAAAAGCCATTCTGGTTTTCTCCTATTATCCGAAAGATGTTTCCGCTGATCTGCTTCAGAAGGTAGAAGCAAAAGTAAATGCCCAGAAAGGAGCTCTTATTTATGGAATTTCTACTGAACCTAACACTTTCAAAACCATCAAAAATACACTGATGGACGGAATTGCCATCAAAACAATAGCGAGAAGCAATCCTTTTGTACTGATCCTTGAAAACGGAAAAATTGTAGATAAACAGCCCGCAAAGGACTACGTTAACTAATTATAAATGATGAATGATAAATGATCTTTTTGACGAGGGCTAATCGTGGATCAATCAATTATCAAATTTAAACACTAAACTTAAACATATAAAAGCACATGCAAAAATCAAATAAATCAATCGCCGGTTATCACTTATTAATGATCCTTTCTTCTGTAGACGGAGAGTTTGCTCCTGAGGAAGGAATGCTGGTACAACAATATCTGGCGGATGAATTCCCGTTCAGAATGAATCTTGACAACGAACTGGAAACTTTGGCTCTTTTACAGCCGGAAGAATGGAAAGACCATTTTGAATTCCATGCAAGATGTTTTCATGAAGATTCTACAGAAGACGAACGTAAGAAATTTGTACAGTTTGCCAAATCGCTGATCAAAGCTGATAATAAGGTAACTGAAGAGGAACATACATTCTATGTTTTGCTGAAAAACCTTTGGGGATTGTAGCCTAAACGAAAAATAAATCAATCAATATATAAATCTTATGAGAAGAAAAATAGTTGCAGGCAACTGGAAAATGAACAAAAATGTAATTGATGCACAACAATTAATGATTCAGTTACTAAGCTATAAAAATAATAACGCTACCAACTGTGAAGTTTGGATCGCTCCCCCTTCATTATACCTGATGATGGCGAAAGACATTTTTGAAAAGGATGAAATCGGTGTATTTTCTCAGGATATGAGCGAGCATGAAAGTGGTGCTTACACCGGTGAAATTTCTGCAGATATGCTGGAATCCATTGATGCTACAGGTTCTTTGATCGGACATTCTGAAAGAAGACAATACCACGGAGAAACTGATTCTCACTGTAACAGAAAAATCAAACTGGCTCTTGATAAAGGTCTTATTCCTGTTTACTGCAATGGAGAAACTCTTGAGCAGAGAAAGGCAGGACAGCACCTTGAAGTCGTAAAAAATCAGACTGAAGTAGCGCTTTTCACCCTTTCTGCTGAAGAAATTAAAAAAGTGGTGATTGCTTATGAACCGGTTTGGGCTATCGGAACGGGAGAAACAGCAAGCCCGGAGCAGGCTCAGGAAATCCACGCTCACATCAGAAACATTATTGCTGCGAAATACGGACAGGAAGTTGCTGATGAGGTTTCAATTCTTTATGGAGGATCTGTAAAACCGGACAACGCAAAAGAAATTTTCTCTCAGCCGGACATCGATGGAGGTCTGATTGGAGGAGCTGCTTTGAAGCTGGAAGACTTCTCTAAAATTATTGAAGCTTTTAACTAGAATTCATTGATCTAAAATAAAAACGGCGGAATCTTCGATTCCGCCGTTTTCTTTAAAAAAATCTAATTATTGAATATCGACTACATACATAGTTCCTTTGTCTACTTTACCTGTTTTAGGTAAAATTTTGGCTTTGGGGTTTCCGTTTCCATCATCCACCACTCCGAAGTCATCATCATTGAAAACAGCCAGTTTATTGTTTCCTAAGTAGACAATTCCCTCAAATTTATCGTGCTCATAGCCCAGTTTTGCTACAAGATCCACCGCCAATGTTTTGGTAACTGTTTTTATTCCGGCATTCGTAATTTCATCCCATGAACATTGTTCCAAAGCTTTTCCATTCACTTTCATTCCGTCTACGGCGTTAATATCTGGTCCGCTTACATCCGTTGCATTGCTCAGATTGATTCTGTAAACTTTTTTAATTCCTCCCTGAGATCCGAAATTTCCGTCTCTTTCAATGACTAAGAATTCACTGTTGCTTATTGCTGTAATATCACACACTGAATCAGAAGCTCCTCCTTCCTGTTTATATAAAAACTGTTTAGTCTGCCCTGTAACCGTATCAAATGTGACAATTCTCGTTAAAGTTTTATTGGTTGCCAATGCTTTGCTGGGCACATACATCATAGACTGTATGGTTCCCACCAATGTTCTGCCGTCCGGAGCCATACAAAGTCCTTCCATTCCACGGTTGGCCCTTCTTTTTGCTAAAACAGCCGGTAGTTTTCTTGGTCCTGTATCTACACCAACCGGACTTATCCTTTCCATTTCCATTCCATCAGCACTGTAATGTACAATGTGCGGACCGTACTCATCAGAAACCCAGAATGTACCATCAGCTGCTGCTACAATACTTTCACTGTCAAGACCGTACTTATCAGTACCTAAAACATTTCCTGAAGCATCATATGCAGTCTCTCCTGTACTTCCCATTCCTGCAGGGTTTGGAAGTCCGGTAATAGGCTGTCCGAAAGGATTTTTAAGCTTGATATATTTGATTACCTCAATATTCCCGTCTGCATTGATTTTAAAATGCATAATGGTTGGGGTAAAGTTAGGGGCCAGGAATTTTTTTCCGTCCTGGAAATCAGTATTGGGACCTCTGTCTGTAATGACATAAAATTCACCTTTTCTTGTTGGATGAGCGGCTGCTCCGGAGCCAAATCCACCATTGATAACATCTACTCCGTTGATCGTAGCCAGCTTTGTAAATGGAAATTCCTGAGGTAGTTTGGAATAATTAATATCCTGATTAATTATGGTTGTATCATCGTCACTTTTACATGAAGCCAATACGGTCAACATCACAGCAGACCATAGTAATTTTTTCATATTCACTTTTATGGCAGCGAAAATAGAGATTGATTATAAACTGATCTTGAATGTAATGATAATTGTATTTTAACAATGTTGAGTGGTTGTCCCATTTAAAACCACCCCGTCAAAAATTTTTTGAGTTTTGCCAACCTACAGGATGGAATTCTTACATCTTCAACTGCAATATGATTTGAATTGTATATTTCTTCTGATATATTCTTCATGAGTAATTGTGGCTGGATTACTACGGAATGACACAATTGAAATAATGGTTTATCCATTCAGTTTGTCATTTTGTAGGACTCTAAACTTAAAACATAATCCAACAAAAAAGCCGCACCAGATTGGTGCGGCTTCTTATGATTTTAAAAATCAATTATTTTTTCTCTGTAGATCTTTGTAAAACCTCATCTACCATTCCGTAGCCTTTTGCTTCTTCAGAAGTCATCCAGTAATCTCTGTCAGAAGATTTTTCTACCCATTCATAGGTTTGTCCTGAATGATGAGCGATGATCTCATAAAGCTCTTGCTTCAATTTCAACATCTCTCTTAAGTTGATCTCCATGTCAGAAGCAACTCCCTGGGCACCTCCTGAAGGCTGGTGAATCATTACTCTTGAGTGCTTAAGTGCAGAACGTTTTCCTTTTTCTCCGGCAACCAGTAATACAGCTCCCATTGAAGCAGCCATACCTGTACAGATAGTCGCTACGTCAGGTTTGATGATCTGCATTGTGTCATAAATACCTAAACCGGCATAAACGCTACCCCCGGGAGAGTTGATATAAATCTGAATATCTTTTGAAGGGTCAGCACTTTCCAGGAATAAAAGCTGAGCCGTAACGATGTTGGCTACCTGATCATCAATACCTGTTCCCAGGAAGATAATTCTGTCCATCATCAGACGGGAAAAAACGTCCATCTGGGCAACGTTTAATCTTCTTTCTTCCATGATGTACGGAGTAAGATTCGTTGGTCCATACATTCCCATATACTGATCGGTTACCAAACCGCTGTTTCCTAAATGTTTTACAGAGAAGTCTCTGAATTCCTTTTTAATGTCCATATTTCTATTATGTATTATTTTTTAAATATTCTCAAAGTTTAAATTACAATATTTATTCCTAAAATTTTATAGGACTTTTTGTCACAGACTTCCAAAAAAATCTGACTTTAAACTATCTCTTTCTATCTACATAAATTCCTTTGATAGGTGAATATTCGATGATATTACTCAACCGGATAGAAGCCTGCTTCAGCAAAGTGATCTTTTTGATCAGCTCGTAGTATTTTATTTCATCCGTATTGCTATACTGATCAAGTTCTTTAGCTGTTTCTTTGATCAAATAGTCAATATATCTGTATTTATGCAATAAAATATCGCCTTTGATCTGATCTGCCACTTTATCTCCGTAATTGGGAGGATAAATATTTCTGGAAGCCCAGTTTTCAAGCTCATCCAGCGGAATCAGAGCATCTACAACCTTCGTCGTAATCTCTTCATCCATAAAAGATACAAAAAAGTTTCCACTTCTCAGCTCATCCTTTTGGATTCCTTCCCTCACCTGGTTGATAATGATCTCATTTTCTTTAACTAAAAATGTATATTGTTCTTCTTCGAAATGGTGAAGAATTTCTTCAATAACGGTAATCTGATATTCCTCATTTTGCTCATTTCTCCTTTTCAGGATAATGTCTCCGAACATCAACATATGATCCACCAATTTATTCTCCATGAATAAGACGTCATAAAGAAAAGGGTCTTCTTTTTCCTGATCCAAAGGAACAATCTCCATCTTCGGAGCTGCTGCTTTTTCCTTTTGCTGTTGCTGAACATGATGGGTCTGATTCTGCGTGATCTGCTTCTGGACATCCAGTTCATTGAAAAGACTCTGCTCGGAAAGTCCGAATTTATTGGAAACCTCCTTTAGATAAACTTCTCTTTTCAGGGCATTCTGTACAAAGGAAACTGATTTTACAATATCCCTTATCGCCTCAGCCTTTTTGATAGGATCGTTTCCTATATCTTTTAACAGAATTTCCGCTTTAAAGTCGATGAAATCCATCGCTTCGTTTTCGATATACTTTTCAACGTACTCCTGCGGATGTTTTCTGGCAAATGAATCCGGGTCATCTCCATCAGGGAAAAGCAATACACGGATATTCATTCCTTCTGTCAGAAGCATATCAATACTTCGGAAACTGGCTTTAATACCTGCATTATCTCCGTCAAAAAGAATTGTTACGTTTTCCGTTAGTCTCTTAATGAGTTTAATTTGCTCAGTAGTTAAGGATGTTCCGGAACTTGCCACAACGTTTTCAATTCCCGACATATGAAGCGAAATCACATCCATATATCCTTCCACCAAAAGACAGGCATTCTTCCTTGAAATGGCCTGTTTACTCTGGTTTAATCCATAAAGTACATTTGATTTATGGTAGATCTCTGTTTCCGGTGAATTGAGATACTTCGCTGTTTTGACATTATTTTTAAGGATTCTTGCTCCAAATCCTAATACTCTACCGGAAAAACTGTGAATCGGGAAAATGACCCTTTCCCTGAAACGGTCTACCCCTGCAGGCGTATTTTCCGGAAAAATAGAAAGTCCGGATTTTTCAAGAATTTCTTTAGTGTATCCCTTTTCCAGCGCATATGCTGTAAAAGCATTCTTTTTCTCAGGAGAATATCCGAGCTGGAATTTTTTAATGATGTCATCCCGAAGCTCTCTCTCTTTAAAGTAAGAAAGTCCTATGCTCCTGCCTTCCTGATCATCCCAAAGGATTTCCTGAAAATATGTATTGGCAACTTCATGGATTTTATACAGCAAATCTTTTTCTGTCTGGGCATTTTTTGCTTCCTCAGAAATGTCACGCTGGTCTTCTTCAATTTCAATTCCGTATTTTTTTGCAGCGTGGCGAAGTGCTTCAGGATACGTAAAGTTCTCAATTTCCATCAGGAAAGAGATGGCCGTTCCTCCTTTTCCTGTAGAGAAGTCTTTCCAGATCTGCTTGCTGGCAGAAACTACAAAACTTGGTGTTTTTTCATCATGAAACGGACTGAGTCCTTTGTAGTTAGACCCTGCCCTTTTCAACTGCACATACTCACCCACAATCTCTTCAACGCGGATGGTGGAGAATATTTTATCAATGGTCTGCTTGGAAATCATAGTGTAAAAGTAAGATATTTCTTTTCCTTTAACAAAAAAGAAATTCTACATTTTTCAGTTTATGATATTTCGCAATAACTCAAAACTCCTATGATATTCTTCAATAAAAAAAGGCCGGGAATTTTCCGGCCTAAAAACACATGATACAAAAATTAATCCTTTATGAATTTTATGCTTTGTTTTGTATTTTTATAATCAATTATAACCACATAGTTTCCTTTTGCCAGGTCTTTAGTAAATCTGCCTAATTCTATATTTTTTTCGCCTTTTGCCTTTACCGTATGTTCGTTCATCAATTTTGATGCATAATTGTAGATTTTAACTGATATATTTCCAGTTAGCTCAGTTTTACTTACAAGCTTTGAGTTTTCTACAACAGGATTTGTATCAAGGGCAAATACCTGATCTTTCTTACCAGATTCAACAGCATTATCAACATTATTTCCCTCGGTTGATACAACAAAACCACTCAATAATGTTCTTTTTATATTAGTTCCTATCCGGGCATTTAACCTGATGGAATAAACTCCTGCTTCTTCATTGCTGACATCTGCCAAAAATCTATTATTCTGAAGGTTGAATTTTACATTTACAGATTTTTCCTTTCCTCTCTCTCCTTTCAAGCCTGATATTCGATAAACCGAACTTTTGATCACCACTTTATCAAGATCATCCGAAGTAAGTTTAGGAAAAGATATTTCCAGATAGGTTTTTCTGTTTTCTTTAATTACTTTATACTCCATCGGATTATCTATTCCGTCTTTTACTACTGCAATAAACTCAGAGTTGCTCTTAAGCTTAACTTGTCTGTTTTCCAAGGTATAATTGGATGACAACAGGTGATTTTCTGTATTTCTGTTATCTTTTGTTTCTGGTCTGATCTGTCTAAGGGCTTTCCCTGTTATTGGGTCTGTAATATCTACTGAGGCATTTGAATTTTTTGTAATAATTTCAAACTGAATATTTCTGGCATCCTTGCTTAGCTGTAAGTTCTCAGGTTCTTCGCTTGAAATTACCTGATAATTGCTGACAGCTTTAAATTCTCTACTTTCAGTTTGCAGTGATCTACCGGAAACTCCCGTATTAACCACCAGCCCGTCTAACACCGGTTTAATAGCTTCATCCCAGACATATACCCCTTCCATAATATCTATATGATTGATATATCCTCTGAGATCATTATCCGACATTAGCTGTTTTGCTCCTGGTCTTGTAGAGCTGTAAAATGGAGTTACCCCATCATTCTTACCTCCGCCTAAAGCAGCAATTGCAGTTCCGGCTGGTATAATTATTGGCGAAAACAAACCTGTGAGTCTGGTATATCCCCACGCTCCCAGGCTATAAAATTTTTGAGGCTGGTTAAGAGGATGATTATCCATATAAGGTCTGAAATAAGTTTCACAGTAATAAGTTGTAGATAATTGTGATCCTGTTCCCAAACCTAATGCCCCTGTTATCCATGACCATGCAGGATAATTAATAAAATCTGCCAGCTGAGTTCCCCAATGAGGTGTTCCCAGAGTAATCACCTTGTCTATTTTATTAATTTTCTGGTATTCCAATAAGGCAACATCTGCTGCTTTTCCACCATTACTGTGGCCTATGATAGTCATAGTATTTGCATTTAAATGATTCCCTACCTGATCAATTGCACGCGATAGAATTTCACCATTTTCCCAATCTCCCTTAAGTCTACTGGTAGCCACGAAAGCAGTTTTATATCCAGCATTATAGGCTTCCTTATACATTGAGTTACCAATGAGTAGAGACTCCGTTGATCCTATGAACCCATGGGTGAAAAGAATCGTTTTTCCATTAAAATTAGGAGGTGTACTCCCATACAAAATGTTATTCTCTAAAAGACTGTTAAGATAATTCAGGGATAATAAATGAGGTTTCGGCAAAGTAGCATACGGAAGTTGTTGCGTAAAAAACTTACCCGAAATAATAAGTAAACATAAAAACAGAAATTTTTTCATAACCTAAGTGTTTAAATTGTTATCAGGTTTAAAATTAATACACTTTACTGTGAAAACCATTAGTATTTCACAAAAATAATCATGCGATACATATAAAAACCAACTGATAATCAAATACTTATATTAATAAAATTCGTGTAAATTAATGCGTTAACAAAAATTAACAGAAAATACCTGAGGATTAAAAAAGAAAATAAAATAAGAATAAGCACTTTATGAATTTTATACTTTCCTGTATCATCTCAATCAATTAATATTTTAATGCATTTATAAGTTCTGATTCCTGATATAGTAAACTTATCATCAGAAAATAAAGCTGCTTTTTTATTACGGGCTACATATAAAAAATAATAATTTAGAAGTAAATTTGTTCCATGAAAGTAAACTCTTATAATGAATGGGAACAGATCGTTGAACAGATCATCCCTCAATTAAAACATAATATTCTCCTTTTAAAAGGGAACCTGGGTGCTGGCAAAACGACGTTTACCCAGTTTCTTCTAAAAAAACTGGAAAGTACCGATGAAGTGAACTCTCCTACCTACTCCATTGTTAACGAATATAATACACCCAAGGGAAAGGTTTATCATTTTGATCTGTACCGTCTGAAAAACATAGAAGAAGTATATGATATCGGTATTGAAGAATATCTGGACAATTCTTTTTTATGCATTATCGAATGGCCCGAAGTGTATGAGGAAGAGCTTTACGGGCTCAACTACCACACAATGAGCATTGTGAACACGGGTGAAAACAGAGAAATTTCATTCGATTAAATATTATGTATCTTTGCTCATTAATTGAGTGTAAAATAACAATCTGTAAGACATAATTTAATTTAAGGATGAGTACAAATATTTTTACTCCTTTCACAGAAGAAGAATTAATGCCGAAAGAGGAAAAATTGGAGGTTATAAAAAAAGGAAAACAGTTCAGTATTGGGATTCCTAAAGAAACCTGTCTCAACGAAAGGAGAACCTGCATTACTCCCGACGCCGTACAGGTGCTGGTAGAGCATGGCCATGAGATCATTATAGAATCAGGGGCCGGACAAGGTTCTTTTTTTACAGATTTACAATACTCTGAATCTGGAGCAAAGATCACCAATGATCCTAAAGAAGCTTTCGGGCAGGATCTTATTCTGAAGGTAAATCCTCCTACAGAGGAAGAAATTGAATACATGAAACCCAATACCTATCTGGTTTCAGCACTTCAGATCAATCTCAGAGATAAGGAGTATTTCTTAAAGCTTGCAGAGAAAAAAATAAATGCTATTGCTTTCGAATTTATTGTTGATGAATACAAGCAGCTGGCTTTAGTAAGATTAGTAGGTGAAATTGCAGGAACTGTTTCTATTTTATATGCATCCGAATTATTAGCCTTATCCAATGGTTTAATGCTTGGAGGAATTACAGGAGTAAGACCTGCAGAAGTAGTAGTTCTCGGAGCCGGAATTGTAGGTGAATTTGCGACAAAAGCAGCCATTGGTTTAGGAGCCAGCGTAAAGGTTTTTGATAATTCTTTATCAAAACTGAGAAGGCTTCACACCATTGTTGACAGTCGTGTACCGACTTCCATTATTGACCCTAAAGAACTCAGCAAAAGTTTAAGACGTGCTGATGTAGTGATCGGAGCACTTCCAAGACTGAATATGACGCCTATCGTTACTGAAGATATGGTCATGAAAATGAAAAAAGGCAGTGTGATCATCGATATCACCATAGATAACGGTAAAGTGATTGAAACTTCAGAACTTACCACCATGGAAGATCCTTACGTCATCAAACACGGTGTCATCCACTGCGGACTTCCGAACCTTACCTCAAGAATGCCGAGAACCACCACCAAGGCGATCTCAAACTTCTTCCTTTCCTATATTTTAAATTATGACGAAGAGGGCGGCTTTGAAAACATGCTGATCCGCAAAAACGAAATGAAGCAGAGCTTATATATGTACAAGGGAAGACATACCAAGAAGATCATCTGCGACCGTTTCGGACTTACATACCACGATATCAATCTTTTAATTTTCTAATGAAGAAACTGAAATTTTATGCAATAGGCTTCATACCGGGGCTTCTGATTGTATTTTTTATTTTGAACAAGAAGGGAGCAAGCTGCAGCGGCTACTTACCCAACAGCCGTGTTATTGCAGAAACACTTTCCAAGGAATTCAAATATTCTGATGAGGCTAAAAATGCCATGACAACCTACAAGATTGATGAAAAATTTGTAAAAGACAGTATCATTACCAACGGAAAAGTGGATTTTGACCGCAGCCATGCTCAGAAAAAACCATGTCCTGACTATCTTTTAACCTACCCTGAAAAAAATCCGTCTTACGAGATCACTTTTGAAAAATGTGAAGAAAGTGTGACTGTAAACGGTCTGAAGAAACTTAAATAGTTTTTTATAATCCTACATTATGGAAGGCAATTACTACATGATTCATGATTATCTGATATTCATCGGAGTTTTTGCCATTTTCCTGTTTCTGACAACAAGTATTTATCTCTTCAGCCAGAATCATAAACTGAAACAGAGAAATACCAAACTATCAGAAACCAACAAACTTATTGAACAACGTCTGAATGAAGTCCGTCTGGAACACATAGGTACTAAGCTGAACCCGCATTTGTTTAAAAATATTCTCAATTCAGTTCAGTCACATGCCTATCAGACGTATATGTCACTGGATAAGCTGGCCAATGTGCTGGATTATATTTTATACGAAAGCAACAACAAGTTTGTCAGTCCTAAAGAAGAGCTCAATTTTGCTTTAAGCCTTATTGAGATTAATAAAATCAAGATCAATCCCCTCTTCGACTTCAGAATCAAATCCAGGATCAACAAGACCGATTCCGTATATGAAGAAAAGGTATTTGCCCCGTTGATTTCTGTAGACCTTATTGAAAATGCTTTCAAACATACAGATTTTCTCGCCCAGGACTCTTTCATTTCTATTTACATGGAGCTTGAAAACGGAATTTTCACCATGAAAGTAAGCAATAAAGCTTCTTTAAAAAATATTCTGGAAAAAGAAAAAAGCGGTTTTGGAAGTCAGTCTTTTGATCAACGGCTTAAGATGATCTACAGTACGTATTACCAGCTTGAAAGAAGCTCAAGAAACGGTGTTTTTACAGCAGAGTTAAAAATCAATTTAGGAGAATTCTATGATAAAATGCGTTATTCTGGATGACGAATTACTGGCGATCAGTTATTTAAAACTTCTATGCGAGCAGATCGAAAATGTAGAAGTTGTAAAAGCATTCAATGATCCTAAGGTTTTTCTGAATGAAATAGACAGCATCGACTGCAATCTGTGTATTCTGGATATTGAAATGCCCGGAATAACAGGTCTTCAGGTAGCTGGGATTATTTCAGGCTCAAAAAAAATCATCTTTACAACCGCCTATAAAGAATACGCAGCAGAAGCTTTCGACCTGAATGTGGTGGATTACGTAAGAAAACCTATAAAAAAAGAGCGGTTGATCCAGGCATTTGAGAAAGCGAAGGAACTTGTGGAAGACAGTCCTAAAAAGCCATTTATCGAATGGAATACCAACATTGGAAAAACCGTTATATTCACAGAACAGATTTCTTATATCAAAACCTCCGAAATTGACAGCAGGGATAAAGATATTATACTCAGCGACGGAACTACCATTGTTTTAAAAAACCTGAATTTCAAAAATCTTCTGGAAATGCTGCCATCCAAGGATTTTGCACAGGTCAATAAAAAAGAGATTATTGCCCTATCTTCTATTAAAGTATTTTCAACCAACGAAATTATTACAACCATTCCTTCGGAAGACCATACATTTCTGAAACTCCAGATCGGAGATGCCTACAAAAATTCTCTGATGGAGCGATTTGGGAAATAATCTTTCTTCAGATATTTTCTGTTTCATTACAGAATATACCCGCTTTATTACAGCGCATCTTTTTCAATATACAATCCATTTTACTTTTGCAGAGAATTAAATGATTTTATAATGAAAAACTTTTTCTATGCTGCTGGAATTCTCATATCCGGTTTCTGTTTTTCCCAGGAGACTACTTCAAAAGTTAAGGCTTCCTTTTTTGACGGAATAGCAACAGCCGGATATGTAGATCATGGTGCGTTTATCAACTTCACAGGCCCGAATCTGAACTTTACTTATAAAAATGCCAAATTTATACTGGGAATGCTTCCTTCGCTAAGGATTAAAGAAGACAGATCATCCGGAACAAAAAACAGTCCCATTATGCCTACTCTGGGAGCTGGTCTGACAATGGTTTATAAAAAGATTGCCGTTCAGATTCCTGCTTACTATAATTCAAAAACGGCCGATCAGAATGGCAGCTGGAAGATAGGAATTGGGCTTGGTTACTCTTTCAGATAGATTTTATTACATTTTTTAGAACATTCATTACATTTTAAAAAAAAGAGTATTTAACATAACTATATTCTTATGAACTTTGCATCAAAATTGGAATCATGAATTTGGGGAAATACAAAAATTTAATTTTCTATATTACGACCATCGCAGTCTTTTCCGGACTGATGTATTACTTCATTATCGAAGGACAAACGCTGGAGGTAAAAGAAAATATCGTTGCCAGCACCAGCAGTGGCTCTACCTGGGAAAATTTCCTGGAATCATTTAAAACCAATCTTCACCATCCGCTTGCCTTATTGTTGGCACAAATTGTCACGATTATTATGACCGCAAGGCTTTTCGGATGGATTTGTATGAAAATAAAGCAGCCTACGGTAATCGGAGAAATGATCGCAGGGATTGTACTGGGGCCGTCACTTGTCGGAATGTACTTTCCTGAATTTTCAGCATTTCTTTTCCCTAAAGAATCTTTAGGTAATCTGCAGTTTCTGAGTCAGATAGGTCTTATCCTTTTTATGTACATTGTAGGAATGGAGCTGGATCTGAGCGTATTAAGAAAAAAAGCTCATGATGCTGTGGTCATCAGCCATGCCAGTATCATTATTCCTTTTGCACTGGGAATAGGACTTTCCTATTTTGTGTACCAGGAATTTGCTCCGGACGGTATTCAATTTACTTCTTTTGCTTTGTTTATAGCCATTTCTATGAGTATTACTGCATTTCCGGTTCTGGCAAGGATTGTACAGGAAAGAAACCTTCAGAAAACCAAACTGGGAACTATTGTGATTACCTGTGCTGCCGCAGATGACATTACGGCATGGTGTATTCTTGCTGCTGTAATTGCAATTGTAAAAGCAGGCTCTTTCACCAGTTCTATTTATGTGATTATCATGGCCATTGCCTATGTATTTCTAATGATTAAAATTGTAAGGCCTTTCCTGAAAAGGGTTGGAGACCTTCAGGTAGGAAAAAATACAATCAGCAAACCCATGGTGGCTATTTTCTTCCTGACATTAATCTTATCCGCATATGCTACTGAAGTAATCGGTATTCATGCTTTATTCGGAGCTTTTATGGCGGGAGCTATCATGCCGGAAAATGCAAAGTTCCGAACCCTTTTTATCGATAAAGTAGAAGATGT